>NZ_JAMYUT010000021.1:0-122127 GCF_040323235.1 Mesorhizobium sp. M0051 | reverse complement strand
ATCTGCGCTAGGCCGGGCCGCATCGACGTGGATGCGACATTTCTACTTTGCTGAGAGCGCGACATTCGAACTTGGTTGCAACATCTGTTGTGGCAGCTATTGAGGCGACCCAGAGTATCGGTTCGCAGGCGTGCGACCGCGGTCAAGTCGTTTCGCTGCAAGCACTTAGTAGCCGTTGTCGAAGATCCGAATGACATCAGGAACATCGGAACGGTAATTCGAAACGCAAACGCTCTCGGCGTTGAAAAAGTCTACATCGTCGATCCACGCAAAGCCACTTCCCAGTGACTGGCAGCAAATGCGCCAGCGGAGGTCGCTTTCCGAAACGTCTGTATCGGCTGTCAAATGGACGTTTGTGAAACGCTTCGACAGCACCGACGCCTGCCTCAACCATCTGGAAAAGCAGGGCTTTGTGTCCGTCGTTACCTCACCGCATATAAAGGGAAAGACCAGCGTCTTTCTGCATGAGGGGGACTATACGCGGCACAATGTGCGTAGCAATCCCAATGTTCGGAATGATCGAGAGCCTAAACCTCGGAACTAGTTCGGGTATCGTTCTCTACGAAATCGCGAAACAGCGACGCGAGTATCAGAGCAAATACCGCCGCGGTAGACGGAAGGGAGAACGCGCGGAGCCACTACCTACTGTAATGCGTCGTGAAATTGACGGCTTGGCTTCGAGCGAAACCGAAGAACAGGCTAACGGGCAAAAATGACCGCACCCGACCGGGCACCGGCCGGACGCTCAGGTCCGTGACAGGAAGCGCGTTACTGTCGCATTCTAACTTGCCGGCACCCTGCCCTGAAATGGCTCGATGCGACATTTCTACTTTGCACAGATGGTGACTTTTCAAACTGCGGGAACATCTGTTGTAGCAGCCGTCGCCACACCCGCAGTTCAAGGGTCGCGTTGAGCGGGCCGGTCAGCCCCTGCAGGATCGGCGTGTGAAGGAGTTGCGCCTTCGCTTGCATCAGCACGATCATGGCAGCGAAGGCCTATGCCGTCGAGTTCCATGCAGGGCAGCACATCCCTGCCCTGCATCGACATTCGACAAGCTGCGCTCGGTTCACAGATGGGAGATCGTGGAGAACAATCACACGCAAGGCTGTCGGCCCTTGATGCCGGCGATAGCTGGCATGTCGACGGACATCATGAAACCTTTTAATTTTTGGCCCGTTATCGCGGTTATGTCCGGGGCCAAATTCAAGCGGAAATCGGTCGAGGGTGCCAAACCGCGCGGTGCTGAAAAGTCGCGTCCGGAAAAGGCCTCGGCGGTCGAAGCCGTGCCCGAGCCCGACGGCCAGGCCGCGCCCGAGGTCAACGGCCAGTCCGCACCGCCGCCAGAGGTTGTCGAACCCAGTCCAGAACTGACGCCCGAAGAGGCGGAGCAGGCGCGCAAGCGATATTTGCTGCGGCGCTTCTGGATCAGCGCGCGCGGCTACTGGGGCCGCAGCGGCGATCGGCTCGCCTTGCCGTTCACGATCGGACTGTTGATATTGATATGCGTCAACGTCGGCTTCCAGTATGGGATCAATCGCTGGAACCGCGCGATTTTCGACGCCCTCGAGCAGCGTGATGCCCACACCGTTTATGTTCTAAGCGCTGTTTTCGTGCCGCTCGTGCTCGGAAGCGGGAGCCTTGTCGTCGCGCAGGTCTACCTGCGCATGACGATCCAGCGCCGTTGGCGTTCCTGGCTAACCACCGCGGTCATCGCGCGCTGGCTGGCCAACGGCCGGTACTACCAGTTGAACCTCGTCAGCGGCGACCACCAGAACCCAGAGGCCCGCATGACCGAGGATCTGCGCATCGCCACCGAATCCCCGGTCGATTTCACCGCCGGCGTCCTCAACGCGTTCCTGTCGGCCTCGACCTTTATCGTCGTGCTGTGGACCATCGGCGGCGCGCTCACCCTGCCGATCGGCGGCGAGAGCATCACCATCCCCGGCTTCTTGGTGATCACCGCAATGATCTATGCCGCCATCACCTCCACCTCGATGGTGGTCATCGGCCGCAACTTCGTCCAGCTGTCCGAGCGGAAGAACCAGGCAGAGGCCGAACTGCGCTACACGCTGACTCGCGTGCGCGAAAACGGCGAGAGCATCGCCTTGCTCGGCGGCGAGGAGGAGGAGCGCAGCGGCATCGACAGGAATTTCGGCCATGTGCTGAGGCAATGGGCGCTGCTGACCGGCCAGCACATGCGCACGGCGGCGGTGTCGCAGGGATCGAGCCTATTCGCGCCGGTCGTGCCGATTTTGCTTTGTGCACCGAAGTTTCTCGAAGGCTCGATGACGCTCGGACAGGTGATGCAGGCTGCCTCTGCCTTTGCCATCGTGCAGGGCGCATTCGGGTGGCTGGTCGACAACTATCCCCGTCTCGCCGACTGGAACGCCTGTGCTCGGCGCATCGCCTCGCTGATGATGTCGCTCGACGGGCTCGAGCGCGCCGAGCAGAGCGACGCGCTCGGACGCATCAGCCGCGGTGAAACCGAAGGTGGTGCCATACTGAGCCTGGACGATCTCTCCGTGACGCTCGACGACGGCACCGCAGTGGTCAAGGAAACCGAGGTCGCGATCGAACCGGGCGAGCGGGTGCTGGTGGCCGGCGAATCCGGTTCGGGCAAGAGCACGCTGGTGCGGGCCGTCGCAGGCCTGTGGCCGTGGGGTGGCGGCGGCGTCAATTTCCGTGCCGGCAGGCGCCTGTTCATGTTGCCGCAACGCCCCTACATCCCCTCCGGGACGCTGCGCCGCGCGGTTGCCTATCCCGCTGCCGCAGACAATTGGACGCTGGATAAGATCAACGCTGCCCTCGACAAGGTGGGGCTAAACTATCTCGCCGACAGAATCGAGGAGGACGCGCCATGGGACCAGATCCTGTCGGGCGGCGAAAAGCAGCGGCTCGCCTTCGCGCGTCTACTGCTGCACACACCCGATATCATCGTGCTCGATGAAGCAACGTCGGCACTCGATGAGAAGAGCCAGGACAAGATGATGGAGATGGTCATCCACGAATTGCCTGACGTCACCATCATCAGTGTGGCACATCGCGCCGAGTTGGAAGCCTTCCATAGCCGCAAGATCACATTGGAGCGGCGCGAGGGCGGCGCAAAGCTTGTCAGCGATATCGATCTTGTCCCGCGCAAGGGCAGACGGAACTTGCTCGGGCGCGCCTTGTGGGGCTCCGGCGCGTCAAATCGAAAGGCGGCACGACCTTAGATAATACGGCCAGATAATACCGCGGGATAAGGTGGCGGTGAGCGCTGTGGCTTTTGCGCAAACCTTTTTGTCCGACGTGCGTTGTTCCTTCTCGAAACCGAGGAGACAAACATGCAGATGAAGTCGCAGACATCAGGCGAAGCCGCCAAGCAACGGCATATCCAACGCGGCATTGACGCCAAGGACAAAGCCAAGGGCAACGGCAAGGCTCAACGTGCAATGCAAGCCGGCGCCCGCAAATATCCTGAGCCGCCCTTTCCCGAGCAGCATCAGCCCAAGCCGGGGCATGAATGGGCGATTGAGCCCCCTCCTCTCTACGATGCGCCCTATTACCTGGGGTCGAAAAAACTCGACGACAAGGTAGCGCTCATCACAGGTGGCGATTCCGGAATCGGCCGTTCGGTGGCCGTGCTGTTTGCCCGCGAGGGCGCGGACATTGCGATCGTCTATCTGGCCGAAGACAAGGACGCCGAAGAGACCAAGGCGGCCGTCGAAAAAGAGGGGCGGCGCTGTATTCTGATAAGGGCCGATGTCAGCGAACGCAAACACTGCCACAACGCGGTGGAGGTCACGGTGCAGAAATTCGGCCGGATCGATGTGCTGGTCAACAACGCTGCTTTCCAGATACATTCCAGCGATTTCAGCGACCTGACCGAGGCACATTTCGACACGACGCTGAAGACCAATCTCTATGGCTATTTTCATATGGCGCAGGAAGTGGTGCCGCATATGAAGCCAGGCTCGGCTATAATCAACACCGGCTCCGTGACCGGCATTGAAGGTTCAAGGCAGCTCGTCGACTATTCGATGACCAAGGGCGGCATTCACGCATTTACGCGCGCGCTTTCGGGCAACCTTATCGGCAAGGGAATTCGGGTGAACGCCGTTGCGCCAGGCCCGGTGTGGACACCGCTCAATCCATCGGACAAGGAAGCAGACGACGTCTCGAAATTCGGTGCGGACACGCCGATGAAACGGCCTGCACAGCCGGAAGAGCTCGCACCCGCGTATGTGTTCCTCGCCTCGCCACATTGCTCGAGCTACATTACCGGCGAAATCTTGCCGGTGGTCGGCGGTTACTGACATGAGGACAAAAGACACTGACGTGTGATGACCACAGAGTGAGACGGATAGTCCGGGAAATAGCGAAATCTACACGTCACGCGCCGCACGATAGCGAGACGCTAAGGCAGCAAATCGATGGTGCCGGGAGTCGACCCGGCGCGCTGACGATTGCTTCAATTTTTCGGGGAACAATCGCGGAGCCGGATGAAGATCCGCTTATTCCCCTGCGTTGCCGAGGCGGTGTCCTCCGCAGGATTGGATCATGTTGGATCGGCCGGCCAGCCGTCGCGACGACTGGCCGAACCGAGTAGCCTCACTCGGCTGCCTGCAGGTTTACCTTGCTTTCCGCGATTTCGGTGAGCTTGCGATCGGTCGCCTGTTCTTCCTTCAGGTTCTTGGCCAGCACGTTGGCGCAGTCGCTGCGACCAAGCTGCTTGGCCCAGGCGATGAGCGTGCCATAGCGGGTCATTTCATAGTGCTCGACGGCCTGCGCCGAGGCTATCAGCGCCGCATCGAGAACCTCCCTGTCGTCGACGTCGCCGCTGACGTCGTCGGCTTCCTCGAGAATGCCGTCGATTGCTGGGCAGTTGACCTCCTTGGCCTTAACGCCATGCAACTCGAACACCTGCTCGACGCGCTCGATATGGCCCCTGGTCTGGTCGAGATGCTTTTCAAATCCGGCTTTCAATTGCGGGTCGGTTGCCTTGTCGATCATCTTCGGCAGCGCTTTCTCGATCTGCCTTTCGGCGTAGTAGATGTCGCGCAGCGTGTGTACGAAGAGATCGTCGAGTGTCTTGATGTCCTTCGAAAAGAAGCCCATGGCCTCGCCTTTCATTGTTATCAAGGTTGATTTCGGCTGCGGTTTTTGCCCGCCGCCTGCGAAAGCCGGGACTCGTCCCGGCTTGCTGGTCAACGTGCCGGTACCGGAGGAGTTCCTGGTCTCCGGGGCGAAACCGTTACTCCTTTTTCGAAACGCCGCGATCCGCGTCCGATGGGAGCCTTTGTGTCGATCACACGTTCTAACCGGAATGCAAACCGGAACGGTGAAAGGTCGGCAGAATGTATTTCATTGCGTTGGCGACGGACTACGATGGCACGCTGGCTCATGACGGGACAGTCTCCAGGAAGACCCTCGCTGCCCTTGAACGGTTCAAGAAAAGCGGCCGCAAGCTGCTTCTCGTGACCGGGCGCGAACTGCCCGATTTGAAGCATGTTTTTTCCGAAATCGGCCTTTTCGACAAGGTCGTCGCCGAGAATGGAGCGCTGATCTACACGCCCGCCAGTGAGGAAGAACGGGTGATTTCGCCGCCGCCGGAACCCAAATTCGTTGCCAGGTTGAAGAAGCAGGGCGTCAAGCCGCTTTCGGTCGGGCGGTCGATCGTCGCAACCTGGGAACCCCATCACGCCACCGTGCTCGAGGTCATCAAGGAGCTGGGGCTGGAGCTGGAAATCATCTTCAACAAGGGCGCGGTGATGATCCTGCCGAGCGGCATCAACAAAGCCACCGGACTGGCTGCGGCACTACAGGATCTTCGGCTTTCGCCACACAATGTGGTGGGCGTCGGCGACGCCGAGAATGACCATGCCTTCCTGCAGGCGTGCGGCTGCAGCGTCGCCGTCGATAACGCAATTCCCGCTGTCAAGGCCACAGCCGATCTGGTCATGCGTGGCGCACGTGGGAAGGGCGTGGAGGAACTGACCGACAGACTGATCAAGCGTGATCATGAGATCGTGCCGAGGCGCCATGACGGCATCGTTCTCGGATCGGCCGGCGGCAACGAGATTTATTTGTCGCCGACCGATACTGTCCTCATTGCCGGCAGTTCGGGCATCGGCAAATCCACTTTGGCCACCGCGCTGACGGAACGCTTCATCGAGACCCGGTTTCAGTTCTGCGTCTTCGATCCCGAGGGCGACTATGACGGTCTCGAAGGCGCCGTTCGGCTGGGAGACGGCTCCAGCGCGCCGACAAAGGCGCAAGTGCTGGATCTTATCGCCAAGGCCGAAAGCAATATCGTCGTCAATGGGCTGTCCCTGCGCGTCAATGAGCGACCGGATTTCTTTGCCGACCTGCTGCCTGGCCTCGGCAGTTTCCGCCGTCGCACAGCGAGACCGCATTGGCTCCTTATCGACGAAGCACACCATCTCCTGCCCAAGCGGCGCGACGATACGCGGGCAGTCCTGTCGTTGGAATTGCCTGGCACGATCTTGATCACCGTTCACCCGGAAGCGATCTCGACCGACGCGTTGCGCCTGGTGACAGCCATCATTGCGCTTGGCCCCAAGGCGAAGGACGTCGTGAAGGTCTTCTGCAAAGTGACCGGCATCGAGCCGCCTAAGGAGATCTCCTCGCCCAAGGGCGAGCGCGTGTTGTTCTGGCGGCCGCAGAAACGCAAGAAATTCGCCATGGTCAAGGTGATCGAGCCACGCCAGTCGCTCAAGCGGCACAGCCGCAAATATGCCGAGGGACAACTCGATGAGGCGGGCAGTTTCTATTTCCATGGCCCCGACGATGCGATGAATCTCAGGGCCCACAATCTGATGATTTTCGCCCAGATGGCCGAGGGCATAGACGACAAGACCTGGGAGTTTCACCTGCGCGCCGGCGACTATTCCAAATGGTTCCGCCAACAGATCAGAGACAAGGACCTGGCACGCGAAACAGCCGAGGCGGAAAAGGACGAAACGCTTTCAGCCGAGCAAAGCCGCAAGCGGGTACTCGACGCGGTTCGGCGGCGATATACGGCGCCCGCCACGGCGCCGGAATGAGGCGGAACGACGCCGGCGCCATTGGTTCCGTACGCGGAACTTCTCCTCAGTCGGGTAGCGCGGCGACCGCGATTATTTCAACAACGATGTCGGCTTGCGCAAGCGCCGCAACCCCGATCACCTCCGAGGGTGGCGGATTGTTATAACTACAGTGTTTCGGGCAATGCTCGGCAAAGAACTGGTCCAGCACGTCGAGGCGAAAATTCGGAGAACTCAGGACGCCGCCATCGGGAAATGGCCCTTTGATGAAGAAGGTCAGCCGAATGAGATAGTCGAGCGCGCTGCCGAGTTCCTCCAGATCTGATTTGATGTTCGTCAAAACTTCGCGCCACTGTGCCGCCGCATCGCCAGCGAAGCCACCTCCCCTTTTGCCGGCTGGGTCATAGTCGTCGGCGGTTGCCGTGTTTCCGCAAAGGTAGACAAATCCCTTTGCTCCGGTAACGACCGTACCTTTTCCCCACGGCATCAACCGGCCGTTCTTGAATTTCTTATGGGTTACGAGTTCCATGTTCCTGTTCGGCGCCGTCGCGCCCCTGATCATCAGGCGATCAAATCATCTATTCTAATCGGCAGATCTCGAATGCGCTTGCCCGTGGCATGATATACGGCGCTCGCGACAGCGGCCGCCGTCCCGACATTGCCGAGTTCCCCCAATCCTTTGACGCCGGCTGGATTGACGTCCAGATCTATCTCCGGAACAAGGATGACGTCGACCTGTTTGACGTCCGCGTTGACCGGCACCAGATAATCTTGCAGGTCACGATTGACATAGCGGGCGTTGCGCCGGTCGATTTCCGTCGCCTCGTGAAGGGCCTGGCCAATACCCCAGATCATGCCGCCCATCAGTTGGCTGCGCGCGGTGCGCGTGTTCATGATACGCCCCGCGGCAAAGGCACCGACGATGCGCGGCACGCGGATTTCGCGTGTGTAACTGTTGACGCGGACTTCAACGAACTCGGCGCCAAAGGCATATTTCACCGAGTCCTCGTCCTGATCGCCACCGTGGAATTCCGCCTGCCCGGCATAGAGTTTCTTCAGTGCTTCCGGCGTCGAACCCTTTGGGGCAAATTCGGCATATTCTTCTATCGCACCGATCTGCATCGCCTTGAAGACATCCGACAGCTTGGCGGATTTGCCGCCGCTGGCCACGATCTTCTCCTGCTCCATTTCCAGCTTGGCATTGCCGGAACCAGCCAATGGCCCGTCTCCAGCAACGGCTGCCGCGAAAAGTTTTCCGCGCACGGCGTCACAGGCCTTCAGAACCGCCGAGCAGACGCTGGCCGTCGAAATCGAGCCGCCCGAGACCGGCGCCGGCGGCAAGGCGCTGTCGCCCATCTCGACGCTGACCTTGTCCATCCCTATCCCAAGACGTTCAGCCGCCATCTGGCCTGCCACGGTGCGCACACCGGTGCCGATCTCGTGCGAGCCGCACTGAACGCGAACCTGGCCATCGGCCGTCAGGCGGACACGAGCCGCACATGGCGCGCTGGCCGTTGGATAGATGGCGGTCGCGCAACCCATGCCGACCAGCCAGTCGCCGTCGCGCATCGACCCAACCGCGGCATCGCGCTTCGACCAGCCAAAGGCTTGCGCAGCCTGGTCGTAGCATTTGACCAGCGACCGGCTGGAGAACGGCTTGCCGCCGATCGGCTCTTTTTCAGGCTCGTTGACACGCCGAAACTCGACGGGATCCATCCGGAGCGCCACGGCCATTTCGTCCATGGCGTTTTCGAGCGCGTAGACATAGGGCGTCTCGGGCGGCGAGCGCATGTAGCCCGGTGTGTTGCGATCGGCATGGACGAGCGAGATGTGAGTGAGCACCGAGCCATAGTTGTACATGCGGCCGGTGGCTGACGTGCCGCCGACGACATAAGAGTCAGGTCGCGATGTCACCTCCCAGCCCTCATGTCCGAACGCCGTGATGCGGCCGTCCTTGCCGGCGCCTATGCGGATTCGATGCCGCGTCTCGGCGCGATAGGTCTGGGTGTTGAATGCCTGCATGCGGCTGACGACGCAGCGCACCGGCCGTCCGACGCGACGCGCGGCAATCGCGACAATTGCCGTGCGAGCGGTCATAGGTCCCTTGGAGCCGAAGGCGCCGCCGACATAAGGGCTGACAATCCGCACATTGGCGGGATCGATCTTCAACTGCCGGGCGAGTTCGATTTTCCAGCCGGTGACATTCTGGCTTGGCTCTTGGATGGTGAGTTGATCGCCTTGCCATATCGCCGTGGTCGAAAACAGTTCGATCGGATTGTGATGTTGGGTCGGCGTCGAATATTTTTGGTCGATCTTGACGGCAGCGGATGCATAGGCGGTGTCGAAGTCGCCGACTTTGACATCCTCCTTCAACATCGGGCTCTTGCCGGCCGCCGGTTCCACCTTCGCGCCTTTGGAATCGAAGCTGGCGCTGGGCGGGTCGTCTTCGTAATCGGCGCGGATCAACATCGCCGCTTCTTCCGCCGCCTCGAATGTCTCGGCAACAACCATCGCGATGATCTGGCCGTCGTGGAAAATTGTCCTGTCATGCAAGGGTGCTATGGAGCTTGCACCGGTGTTGCCAAATTTCGGCTTATCGGTCTTGTCCATGTCGCCATAGGTTATGATATCCAGCACTCCGGGGACCGCCCTGGCGTCATCCGTGTGGAGTTTGGAAACCTTGCCTCGAGCGATGCTGCTGGTTGCAAGGGCACCATATGCAACATTGGCTGTGGCGATGTCGGCCGGATAGTTGGCCTGCCCGGTAACTTTCAATCTGCCGTCTATGCGGACAACCGGCTCGCCTTGGTTTTCTTTTGGAACTGGCGCGGCTTGGTTCATGGTTCAGACCTTCATGTCGCGTGTTTCGAACAGCGCTCGCACCAGGGTGCGCTTTCCGAGCGGCACCTTGAACGCATTGTGTTCGCGCGGTTTGGCATCGGCAAAAGCGGCGTCGGCAGCCTTTTCGGCCACGTCTTCTTCCATCACCTTGCCTTGAAGCGCGGCCTCCGCCGCCCTCGCCCGCCATGGCACGGTCGCGACCCCGCCTAGCGCTATGCGCGCTTGTCTGACGGTGTCTCCGTCCATGTCCAACGCAACGGCCGCGGAGGCGAGCGCGAATGCATATGATTCGCGATCGCGTATCTTCAGGTAGCGCGAGCGGCGGCTCCATGCTTCGAGCGGAACATCGATGGCGACGATGACTTCATCGGCGGCCAGATCCGTCTCGATGTCGGGCGTGTCGCCGGGAAGCCGATGCAGTCTTGCGAACGGGATCTTGCGCGGGCCATGCCGTCCCTCCACTTCTACGACCGCATCGAGAGCAATCAGGGCCTGTGCGAAATCGCCATGATAGGTAGCGATGCAGGCATCGCTGGTGCCGAGCACGGCATGCTGGCGGTTGAACCCTTCCATCGCGGCACAGCCGGAACCGGGCTCACGCTTGTTGCAAGCCCAGGAGGTTTCACGAAAATACTCGCATCGAGTGCGCTGCAGCACATTGCCGGCAAGGCTCGCCATATTGCGAAGCTGGCCGCTGGCGGCAAATTTCAGGCTATCGGCAAGGAGCGGACACCTATGCTTGACGTCATTGTTGTCAGCTGCTTCTCCCATCCGGACCAGCGCACCGAACCGGATGGTGTCATCGGTTACCCTGATCTGCCGCAGGGCAGGCTCGGCAAGAGTGTTGAGGTCGAGCAGTCGCACAGGCTGCGCGACGCCAAGCTTCATATGGTCGGCCAGATTGGTGCCGCCAGCGATGAATTGGGTGTTGGCCTGTGTTGGCGCAACATGCCTGGCGTCGACGTGGGAAGCCATGGCGATCGCCACCGAAACGCTCGTTGGTCTTTCATAGACGAAAGGACGCATTTCTAGGCCCTCCTGATCTCGTCACGCGCCTGGACGATCGCCGCGACGATGTTGGGATAGGCCGCGCACCGGCAGAGATTTCCGCTCATATACTCGCGGATGTCATTGTCCGACCCGGCATGGCCTTCGTCGATACAGCCGATGGCGGACATGATCTGGCCCGGCGTGCAGTAGCCGCATTGAAAGGCATCATGGTCGACAAAGGCCTGCTGCATCGGATGCAGTTCTCCGTTAGCTGAAGCCAGGCCTTCCACCGTCGTCACCTCCCGGCCTTCGTTCATGACAGCGAAGCTCAGGCAGGAGAGCACCCGCTTCCCATCGACAAGAACGGTGCAGGCACCGCATTGGCCGTGGTCGCAACCTTTCTTTGTTCCGGTCAGGCCAACATGATCACGCAGTGCGTCGAGTAGGCTCGTGCGATTGTCGAGTGCGAGGGTGTAGGCCTGCTTGTTGATCCGCATCGAAATCGTCGACAGATCGCGCGGCTCGGCCGCTTTGGCGGTCGGTGACTCGGCGGCTTTCGTCGACGTGGCTACAAGGGGCATTGCCGCTGCTGCCGAAACAGAGCCCGTCATGAAGGTGCGTCTGCTCAGGCCGCCGGGACTTGTGGAATTAGACATGGCTGGTTCCCAACTGGCTGAGGTCTCAAGCGGACCAAACTGCTCGCGGGAAACAAAGTTCCGTCCTCACATCGCTGTGATCGCTTCTTTTGCGGGGCGGTCACGTGGAACTTCACCAGCAACGCGGTGGTTGTCTTCGTCAGGCTCCAACGAAGGAGACGAGCATGAGCAGTGACCAGAGCGATCGACGCAGCGATCAGAAAGAAGGCCCTGTCTTTTCGGCTGAACAGGCGCGGCAAGGCGAGATCATCTTGCGGACCCGCACACGCCGTATCATCTTCGTCGCAGGCCTCGTCGGTATTGTGATCCTCATAGCGGTGGTGAGATTCGCTGTCGGCTGAATGGCTTCGGCTGCAATCCCCGAAAAATGCCAACTGTCACGCTGGCCTGTTCGTCAGGAACTTTTGTGAACAGCTGCCGTTGACCCGAAAAAAGCGGTCGGCGCCTTTGCTTGAGAGTTCTCCCGTGGACGCGAAAACCGAAACCAAAGAACCAGACAAAACCAGAGATCCGCGCGGGGCTTCGAGCAGGGCCAGATCGGATGCGTCGGCAAAACGCAAGGGCGATGCGGCGCAGCCCGGCACTCCGGAGCGCGAAGCGCGGGACAAGGGGGCGGATAACCAAAAGCCCAGCCTCCAAAGCTTCCCCCGGCGGCACCCTTACATATCCATTACAATCCTGATCGTGCTGTCGCTGGCCGCCGGGGGAATGACCATGTGGTGGCTGAACGCACGCCAATATGAATGGACGGACGATGCCTTCATCGACGCCCGCACGATAACCATCGGCGCCGAAATATCGGGACGTATCACCGACCTGGCGGTGACCGACAACCAACCGGTCAAGGCGGGCGACGTCCTGTTGCGCATCGATGACAGCGACTATCAGGCCGGCCTCAAGCAAGCCGATGCCGGCGTAACCTCGGCGCAAGCCGACATTGTCGAGATGAGGGCTCAGATTGAAGCCCAAAACGCAAAGGTCGATGCAGCGCAGAAGCAGATGGCGCAGGCCCAGGCGGCACTCGATTTCGCCAAGGCCGAGGACCAGCGCAACCGTGACCTTCTGGCCAAGGGCACAGCGACCCAACAGCAGGCACAGCAGGCAGCGTCGACGCTGCGCCAGGATCAGGCTGCTCTCGATAGTGCTGTGGCCAATGTGGCTGCTGCCAAGAGCCAGATCGTTGTCTTGCAGGCACAGGTCAAGAGCGCCGAAGCCAAACTCGATCAGGCCAAGGCGAGCCAGGACCAAGCGCGCACAACACTGTCCCGCACCACTATCACGGCACCGGTTTCCGGACGAGCAACCAGCATCTCGGTTGCCAACGGTTCCTATGCCCAACCCGGCCAGGTGCTGATGATGTTTGTACCCGACGAGGTTTGGGTGAAGGCCAACTTCAAGGAAACTCAGCTCGATCTGATGCGGCCGGGGCAGCCGGTCGACATCGACATCGACACCTATCCGGAGAGATCCTTCCATGGCCGCGTCGACAGCATCCAGGCGGGCAGCGGCACCGCCTTCAGCCTGCTGCCGGCAGAAAACGCCACCGGCAATTTCGTCAAGGTGGTGCAACGCGTGCCGGTGAAGATCGTCTTCGACAAACCACCTGGCGTGCTGCTGGGCCCGGGCCTGTCGGTGGTGCCGGCGGTCAAGGTGCGATGAGCGACGAAATGGTCAGCGACCATAGCGAAAGCCGGTCCGCCGCCGGTGGGCGCAATCCATGGCTGATCGCTATCGTCGTCTCCATCGCGACCTTCATGCTGGTGCTCGATACCTCGATCGCCAACGTAGCGCTACGAAACATCGCCGGCAGCCTGGCGGCCGGGATGGACGAAAGCACGTGGGTGATCACCACCTATCTGGTCGCGAATTCTGTGATCATACCGATCAGCGGCTGGCTGGCCAGCGTGATCGGACGGAAGCGCTACTACATGCTTTGCGTCGCGACCTTCACCATCGCATCGCTGCTATGCGGCCTCGCGCCCAATCTGGAAATGCTCATCCTGTTTAGGATCTTGCAGGGCCTCGGCGGCGGCGGCATGGCGCCGAGTGAACAGTCCATCCTTGCCGACACGTTTCCGCCCGAAAAACGTTCCCAAGCTTTTGCCCTTTATGGCATAGCCGTCATCGTCGCACCGACGGTCGGCCCGACCATTGGCGGCTGGCTGACCGACCATTTCTCCTGGCACTGGATTTTCTTTATCAACGTGCCCTTCGGCATCATGTCGCTGGCTTTGGTGCAGTGGCTGCTCGTCGAGCCGGAGGTGATCGAGCGCGAACGCCAGGAACGGCTGAAGGGCGGCCTCAGGATAGATTGGGTTGGGTTCTTCCTGGTCGCCACCGCACTTGGCTCCCTGGAAATCTTCCTCGACGAAGGTCAGCGCAACGATTGGTTCGCATCGGGTTTCATCACGATTTTTGCAGTGATTTCAGCGATCTCGTTCCTGCTGCTCATCCCCTGGGAATTCCGCCACCGCGATCCAATCGTCGACATCCGTCTGCTGTTCAGCCGCCAGTTCGGTATGTCATTCCTAGTGATGATGGCAGTCGGCGCCGTGCTGTTCAGCACGACGCAGTTGATGCCACAGCTGCAACAGACCGCTTTCGACTATACGGCGACCCTGTCGGGCCTCTCGATGATGCCCGGCGGCATTGCCATGCTGATGCTGATGCCGATTTCCGGATTTGCCGCAGGCATCGTTCAGCCCAAATATTTGATTATGATGGGCATGTCCGTTGTGGTGATCGCCTTGTGGCACATGACGTCGCTCACTCCGGATGCCAGCTTCCGCTTCTTTGCCTTTGCGCGCATCTTCCTGATGATCGGCCTGCCGTTCCTGTTCATCCCGATTTCGACGGCGGCTTACGTCGGCCTCGCTCCGCAGCAAACAAACCAAGCGTCGGCGCTGATCAACGTTGCCCGCAACATCGGCGGCAGCATCGGCGTGTCGCTGTCCAACACGGTGCTCGCCCAGAACGCGCAACTGCATCAGGCAAATCTTGTCGGCCACACCGTGCAATCCTCACCAACCTATCAACAGATGCTGCGTCACGTAACCGAGCACTTCGTCGCTCAGGGCTCACCGATGGTCGAAGCGAAGCAGCAGGCGATCGGTTGGCTCGGACAATTGATCGCGCGTCAGGCTTCATTGCTCGCCTATATCGACGTGTTTCGGTACTGCGCAATCGTGACGGCACTGTTTGTTCCCCTCGCCTTGCTGTTGCGGTCTTCAAACCCCAAACCCGACAGCCGATAGCCTTGCCTGCATGTTGCGATCTTTCGATTGGAACTCTCTCGGTGGCTCTCCGTTCAGACTTTACAGAACAGGGAGAACAGTCATGCCACGAGGTGACAAATCGAAATACACCGACTAGCAGGAACGCAAAGCCGATCATATTGCGGAAGGTTATGAAAAGCGCGGGGTTTCCGGGCATGAAGCCGAAAGGCGGGCATGGGCGACCGTCAACAAGGACGATGGCGGCGGCAAGAAAGAAGGCGGATCCGGACGCGGCAAACATACCGGCCATCCTGCGGCGCACAAGGGCGGCAAAAGCGGCGGCACGGCATCCGCATCACGATCGGCCGCAAGCCGATCGGAATCGGCTGCAGCAACACGTAAGCGGAATGCCGAACACCACGTTCATTGACCTGGACGAAGCCCATTCAGGCTGACAAGGCCCAAGGCGATGGGAGTACGTGCATGAAATCGCAGCGCGTCAACGAGATCAGCGGACAAAGGACATTCGTCGTGGTGCTCGACCCCGGCGAAGAAGCGTTCGCCGCGCTGACCGCCTTTGCGGTTGACCAGAAAGTCGGCAGTGCGTCCTTGACCGCCATCGGGGCTTTCGAAAGCGCGACCGTGGGCTGGTTTGATCCGAATGCGAGGACCTATCGCAGAATCCCGATCGACGAGCAATGCGAGGTCCTGAGCGCGATCGGCGACGTAGCGCTCGGCGACGATGGCAAGCCCAGCCTTCACGTCCACGCAGTGCTCGGATTGAGCGACGGCACCACCCGGGGTGGACATCTGCTTGGCGGCATCGGCCGGCCAACGCTCGAAATTACTCTTGTGGAAGCGCCCGGCCACCTTCGCCGTCGCAAGCATCCTGAACTCGGCGTCGCTTTGATCGATCTGGACGCCTGACGCCCAAATTCGCGAGATCTTGTCACGCTTTCCTGTTCGTATCTGCGGGCATCTTGTCTGGCGCAACTTCCCAGCCAAAGACGCTGCGACCGCCGAGCAGATGCGACCGGTCGAACTCTTCGCTGACAATTTCCTTCAGGCTGGGGCCGGTGACGTATCGCTCGACCTGCCGCGACTGGTCGTCCAACCGCTTCAAGGCGCCGATTTCGTCTTCATGACCGAGTTTCGCCTTTTGCACGGCGGACTTCAGCACACCGATGGTCTCGTCATAGACTTTCAGAGGTACCGGGAATGGATGCCTGTCCTTGCCGCCATGCGCCAGAGAGAACCGGCCAGGATCGGAAAAACGGCACGGCGCGCCATGCACCACTTCGGCGACAAGGGCCAGTGCGCGCACCGTGCGCGCACCAACACCTGGTACCAAAAGGAGCTCGGAAAAATCCTCGGGGCCGCGTTCGGCAGCGGCCGCCATGTTTCCATGCAGCCGACGCATGATGACATCGCTTTCGCGCACATCGTGATGAGCTGGCATGATCAGATGCGGCAGCAACAGCTGTTGCGGTGCCGGTGCCGTGCCGCGCTCCAATGCGGCGAACTCCTTGAGGATGCGATCCGGACCGAGATCCTGCAACAGATCCAACTGTCCGCGGCGCGAAGCTTCGGCGCGCCGGTCGGTCAGATTGACGATCTCGCCTTGGTTGGCGCCTTCGATGGCCGTGTGCGGCTGATCGACGAAACTCTTCAAACCTTCGGACAGCCAATGATAGCGGCGCGCCAACTTGCTGTCGCCGTTCATGCCTTGCTGGACCACGACCCAATCGCCGTCATCCGTGACGATGAACCCGTGCAGATAAAGGTCGAAACCGTCCTGGACGGCAGCGCTGTCCACTTTCGCAACAAGCCGACTCACGGTTGCCAAACCTGCTCCGTCGAAGCCGACGCGCTCGCCAATAATTGCGAGTTCATGCGGAGTTTTGCGCGAATGGGTGCCGCGGCCGCCGCAGACATGAATGCCAAGTTCGCCGGAGAGCGGCGTCAGACCGCGCTTCAAGGCGCCGACGACGCTGGTCGTGATGCCGGACGAGTGCCAGTCCATGCCCATGACGGCGCCAAACGATTGAAACCAGAACGGATGCGCCAACCGGCGCAGCAACTCGTTGCGGCCGTACTGATGGATGATGGCCTCGCACATCACGGCGCCCAGGCGCGTCATGCGATCGCCAAGCCATTTCGGCACGCGTCCACCATGAAGTGGAAGATCAGCACTTCCCGATCGTTGCGCCACGTCCGTTCCTATGCCTGCCGTTTCCTCGACAGATAGGTATCCCAGATCGCACGAAGAAGCACCCGATGCTTCTGTCCGGCTGAACGCCGGCGACATCAAGTCCAGTGCGAGAGAACCACCTCCATCTCTACCGTCTCGACCTGCTGCGCAAATCGTTGGTGATAAACGGTCAGCAGCGCGTCATGCGTCGCATCGGAAGAGCTGCAAAGCGCGTCCGTGACGAGAACCACGCGATAGCCATAATCGATTGCTCCGAGCACCGTGGCGAGGACGCATACATCGGTTTCGCCGCCAGTGACGACCAGCGTATCGATATCGCGCTCCGTCAGAAAACGCCTGAGCCGACCTTCGAACCAGGGCGAGTAAATGTGCTTGTCGATGACGGCCGCCGGCGGACAGTGAGCGGCCAACACCGGCAACAGTTCGATCATTTCGTCGCCGATGCTTTCGATCGTCATCGAGGCCCAGCGCTCGTAGTAGCGCTTCCATGTGCCGACCCCCTGCCCCCGCTTTTGGGCAGGCAGGAAGCGCGTAAAGACCGTCTGCTGCGCCTTCTTGTCGACCAGGCTCTCAATGCGAGGGAGGACGCGAGTGATCCATGGGGTTGCCCACTGTGACGGCTCGGCAAACAGCCGCTGCATGTCGACGCAGACATGCATGCAGCGGTCGCCCAGAGGCCCATAGGTCAAACCCGGCATCGACATCAGGCGATCCGTACCCGGTCGGATTCTTTCATGAGGCTTCCCTTGCCGTCGGAGGCATGGATCAGAACGTCCCGTGCCGGCACTCGTTCCCAATCGCTACAGGAACCGACATCAGCCATCGGCGTTTTCGCCTCATGGATCCGACTTGGAGATGAACTCACAAGAAATTCCGATGGCTGCCATTTATCAGCATTTCGACAAGCGGCCGGGACAGCGACGATGAGCATTTTCTATCGAGCGGCCAAGATTGCGGAAGAGGTTCACGCCGCGCAGCGCGACAAGACCGGTCGGCCCTATATCGAGCATTGCCGACGTGTCGTCGACGCTGTCGAGACTATGGATCAGAAAGTCGTCGCCTATCTGCATGATGTCCTGGAAAAAGGCGAAGGCTGGTCTCGAGCCAAGCTGGAAGAGACCGGCTTTGGACCGTCGATTGCTTCTGCGGTCGATGCCATGTCGCGCAGAGACGGCGAGGACTATTTCATGTTCGTGCGGCGGGCTGCATCGAATCCGCTGGCGCTGCCGGTAAAACGCGCTGACCTCGAAGACAACATCTGGCAGTCACGGCAAATTGGGGCCTCGACAGCCAAATACGAAGAAGCCTTGCGCATCCTCGACGAGGAATTCTCCGAGCGCTAGCAAATGCCTGCCAGAGGTTCAACGATACTATTCCATGACATGTGGCGTGTGCCGTTCGTCCTCCACCGGGTCGATATCGATGCGTGCCTTTTTCGGATCGAATGCGCCGTGACGTGCAATGGCCCGCGCTGCGGGATCCGGCGTCTCGTATGCCCACATGAAATCATCGGCCGCGCCACCAACTGCATGGACACGCCAATAACTAGCGGTTCCCTTCGAAGGTGAGCTGCTTGTCGTGTTTGTCTTTTCGAAAAGGTCGAAATAGATGTCCTCGAAAGGGATATAGAACACCGGTTCATGTCCCTCTTCCCTGAGTACCTTCGCGCGCTCCGTGGCTGCGACTATCGCGTCGGAGAATCGCACTGTTACCGTGCCGGCAAACGGTTCTATGGTTAGTGGGCGATGATGGTGCTCTGAAGTTGCGCCTGAGGTTTGCATCCGAATTCTCCGTGGCTGCCATTGACCGCGACGGCGTTCCGGTCCGCCATCCATGGAGACGAAATGCGCGGCGATGCATCAGGTTCCAGCCTGTCCGATGAGCCGAGACCGGCGAGCCAAAGGCTTATCGCCTGCCGTAACTGTCGAGAAAGCTCGTCAACAGTCGCGAAACCTCTTGTGGGGCCTCACGTGTCGGAAAGTGCCCGACTGCATCCAGGACCACTCGTTTGTAGGGCGCAGTGAAGTGCTCCTCCAGGCCTTCCGACGATGCGGTCAGCACAACACGGTCGTCGCCACCATGAAGCGTCAAGGTCGGCACAGTGATGATCTTGACCGATGTTTGCCGGCGGGCCAGTTCCGCGTAGCGGGGATCGGGCTCCGCCTCACCCCAGCGAACCCGATAGGAATGCAACGTCACATCGGGCCAATCCGGATTTTCGAAGGATACAGCCACTTCATCGAAAATAGCATCGTCGAACCAGCCCAATGGGCTCCAGCTGTCCCATAGGAATCTGGCGAATTCCTTGCGGTTCTTTCTCACGAACTCGGCGCCCCGCCCTGTTGCCATGAACCATTGATACCAAAATGCTTTCGCCTGTTCGGGCGCTGGCGTTGCCGGCTTGCCGGGTTGCCAGCCAAGCGACAGCGCAGCACAGCACCTGATGCGATCGGGAAAAATCGAGGCCAGGAGGTAAGAGATCCGAGCTCCCCAGTCGTGCCCTACGACCGCAAAACGGCTGAGGCCAAGCGCGTCGGCAAAGTCGAGTACATCCCGCGCCATTGCGGCAATTTCGCCGGATCGCATGGTTTCATTCGACAGGAACGATGTCCGTCCAAAGCCTCGCAGCCAAGGCGAAAACGTCCGAAAGCCAGCCTCATGAAGGACCGGCGAAATGCGCGCGTAAGTGGTCGCGTCGTCCGGCCAACCGTGCAACAGGATAACGGGCGCACCATTTTCTGGCCCGCCACCGAGATAGGCGATGCGCAGCAGTGGCGTATCGCAAGATAAGACGGGGTTCATTTACTCTCCGGCGCTTTAACCGGCTGGTCGCCGCCAGTCGTCGACTTCGACCTGGCATCCTGGTCAACCTGCGGGTTCTTGTCGATAGTGTCGGTGTTGGCTTTCGTCGGTTCGGTGCTGTTATCACAGGCGCCAAGCGCTAGAGCAGCAGCAAACACCAGAAGCGACAAGGATTTCTTCATCGAAATCTCCTCTGGCTGTTATCGACAAACGAGGCTCGGCGAATTTGGTTGCCTTGGCGGGCGCTCGGGCCAGCCTTCAGTCCTTCGAGCTTTTTGAGCCGGCGCCGACTGTCGGATCAGGCACTGCGGGGCCGCGTTCAGTCTCCGGACCTTCTCCCTCTATCTCCTGTACGGCTTGATCCCAGTGCTCCTGCTCGCGCCCAGTCGGACGGCCCTCGCGCTCCCAGATTTCATAGGCGCGCCGTTTGATGCGCTCTTCCCTGTTGTCCATGACATTCGATCCTCCAATCTATCAATCTCAATTCGGGACGATATTTTTTGTTCCTCTCTGCCGGGGAGAGAGCCACTGCGGGCGCTGCGTTTCAAACAAGACGCATGTGGATTGCGTGCACAAGCACTTGGTTATTGCCGTACCGACGTTTTTTCGTGACATGCCAGCGCTGACGGTTTTATGTATCCGGCTGTTGATCTGCGCTCTGTACCCTAGCCTCCGCCATCGGCTGATGGGCAGTGCCCTGATCGCCGCGGATCGAAAGACGTGACAGTCATTTCGAGATCAAGGTGACGCCCATGCGGGAATTGCCGAAAGACATCGACGCCGACGTGGTGATCGAAATCAGCCACCTCCTGGACGACAGTCCGCTTTTCGTCCCCGTCAGGGTTCATGAACTTGCAGCCAGGGTAAGGCAGAAGGTGAAGACAGGTTTGCCGGACCTCTCGATCGAAGAACTGATCGTGGAAATGGCCTCCGTCCGCCGCTTGGCCATGGCGTTCGACCTGCCTGGATCGGAAAATGTGGTGCAGATTCCGGTTCGCCATCCGCGCCCGTAAATCCATTGCTCGCTGGGGCTGACCCGGCGCCGTTATCCCATCTGCCAATTGATCGCGCGGCTCGCCGGCAACACGGCGTCTGGAACCTAACGTGCGACCGCGGATTGAGTGCCCACGAGGGTTCGAATGCAGGTCATTGCGATGCCCCTTAGTCCGGATTGGCAAGATATAGCGGCACGGTTGGTTTTCACTGTGCTTGCCGGCGCGCTGATAGGATTGGATCGCGAAGCGCGCGGCCACGCGGCAGGGCTGCGGACAACCATTCTGGTCGGTCTGGCCGCCGCTCTCACAATGTCTCAGGCAAATCTGCTGCTGGGAGTCGTCGGCAAAACTCCCGGTTCCTTTGCCTCCATGGACGTGTTGCGCTTTCCGCTTGGCGTGCTGACCGGTGTCGGCTTTATCGGCGGCGGCGCCATTCTTCGCCGCGGCAATCTTGTCAGCGGGGTCACGACGGCCGCCACATTGTGGGTGATGACTGCGATCGGGCTGGCGTTCGGCGGCGGCCAATACGGTTTGGGGTTGGCTGGGACGGCGCTGACCTTGTTGACACTTCTCGTGCTGAAATGGATCGACGTGCGCATTCCCCGCGACCATCACGCCGAACTCGATATCGCCTGGAGGGAGGGCAAGACGAGCGATCTCGGCGAGCTCGTCAAGCCGCTGGGTTACCGGGCACGCTTGGTTGGCATGGAGCGCCCGGATCACCAGGATCCCGTCTTCTCATTTGAAATCGCCTGGACGCGACCGGACCGTGGCGGCCCGCCGACAGATTTGCTTTCGCTCTTAGACCAGCACTGCGAAGTCAAGAAATTCAGTCTCGTCAGCGAGCCGGCGCACTGACACATTGCGATTGTCCTGCCTAACATGAATGCCTGCTAATAGAACAATTGGAAAATCATGACCGCGGCCGCCAGCGCCATGATGCCTGTCGCTGCCCAGCCCACCAGGCGCATGGCCAATGGGACAACGGCATTCCCCATCACATCGCGTCGCGCCGTCATCAGCATCATCACCACCATCACCGGGACCGCGACCACCCCATTGACCACCGCGCTCCAGTAGAGGGCTTTGATCGGATTGACAGGCGTAAAGTCGAGACACGCACCAAGGAGCGTCGCCAGGGCGATCGCCGCGTAGAACGCTTTCGCCTGCAGCGGCTTGCGCTCCAGCCCGATCGGCCATTTGCGCGCCTCGCCAAGCGCATAACCAGCCGACCCGGCAAGGACCGGAATTGCCAGGAGCCCGGTTCCGATGATGCCGAGGGCAAAAATCATCGACGCGAACTGGCCGGCGACGGGCTTCAGCGCTTCCGCTGCCTGGCTCGAGGATGTTATGTCGGTGATGCCCCTGACATGCAGTGTGGCGCCTGCGGTGATTATGATGGCAAGGGCCACCAGATTCGAGAATGCCATTCCAACATAAGTATCCAGCCGGATGCGCTTGATGGCGTGGGTTAACCGCCGCGGTGCCTTTTTCAGAGGCTTGCGTCGACTGGCTTTTTCTTCTTCAACCTCCTGCGAGGCTTGCCAGAAGAACAGATAAGGGCTGATGGTAGTGCCGAAAATGGCCACGACCGTGGTCCAGAATTGCGGGTCTGGCGACAATGTCGGGACGAATAGTCCGCGCGCGACTTCTCCCCATGGCACGTGCACGAACAGGATCGTACCGAAATAGGCAAAAAGCGAAACGGTCAGCCATTTCAGGATCGAAACGTAGCTGCTGTACTTTAGAAATATCTCAAGAACCACGGATATGCCCGCAAAAAGCGCGACGTAGAGGAGTTGCGGACCGCCAACGATAAGCCGCAACGCATCGGCCATGGCACCAAGGTCGGCGCCGATGTTGATGGTGTTGGCGATGAGAAGAAGACAAACAATCGCCTGCAGAAGCCAGTCTGGATAGTAGACCCGCATGTTGCCGGCAATGCCCCGGCCGGTGGTCCGGCCAATGCGCGCACTGATTTCCTGAACGACGGACATCAGCGGATAACTGAACAACATCGTCCACGCCAGTCCGTAGCCAAGTTGCCCGCCGGCCTGTGAATAGGTGGCAATGCCGCTCGGATCATCGTCGGAGGCTCCGGTTATCAAGCCCGGCCCGAAGACGGTGAGAAGCCGCGATTTTGGCGCCCTCACTCCACCGGAAGCATTGGCGTTCAGCACTCTCTCCTTCGCTGTCGTTTTACGTCAGGCATTACAAAGCCCGCCGCCCGCTCAAAAGCGACGAGCCGAACATTCGGGTCAGGTGACGCTAAATGCGCCCGAGCACGACCAGAATAATAACAATAAGCAGCACCAGACCGAGGCCGCCGCCACCATAATAGCCGGTGCCATAGAATGGCCCGCCGCCAAGTCCACTAAAGCCGCCAAGCAATGCAAGAATTAGAATGATGATGAGGATGGTGCCGAGACTCATGACGTTTCCTCTCCCTCTCCTTTTTGCAGCTTCCCGCCGTCCGAAGCCACCGGCGGCCGCCTGCTGAGGATATGAACTCGCCACAAGCCTTCCAGTTCCCGGGCGGGGGTCCACTGGCTCTGACATGTCGGTCATCGGCAGTTTCAACATGCCTTGACCAAGGTCATCCCGCGACGCCTGGATAGCCTTGGCCTTTCAACAATCCAGCAAGGTGGGCGGCGTTGGAAGCAGCCATTTCGATAGTGCCAGAGACCTTTTCCGGTGTTTCCGGCAAGTCGACATAGTTGACATCTTCCATGGCTTCGCCGACCCAATAGACCCCGCTGTTGGCGGGAATGGTGAAGCCGACGTCGTTCAATGCTTGAAAACATTCCGCGTGGCAGTGGTGCGCCCCATCCTCGTTGCCGACGATGGCCACCAAAGCTACCTTTCCTGCTGCCGGCATGCGCCCTTTGTCATCGGTCTCCTCCAAAAACGCATCCATTCGCTCCAGAACGCGCTTGGCGATGCTCGAGGGCTGGCCGAGCCAGATTGGCAGGCCGAGCACGAAGATGTCGGCCGCCATAATTTTCTTCCTGAGTTCCGGCCAATCATCGCCCTTGCCCAGATCGGAAAGCACACCTGGCTTGATATCCTGGTCGACAGAACGGACGATTTCGCCTTTGACGCCGTATGGCACCAGCGCCGCCAGAACATCGGCAAGCAGCCGGTCCGTCGAGGATTTCTCTCTGTCATTCGAAGCTTTAAGCGAGCAATTGAGGGCGAAGGCTGTAAGTGGCATGTGAGATCTCCTGCATTGTCCCAGCCAGCTGCAATCGCCGCGACTGCCACGCGGCGGCGCGTTTATGCAACTCGTTGCGGGATCGCTTGGCATTTAACGCCAAGGGTAAATCCTTGTTCCGCGGACGGACACGGCATGCAGACCGTTGGCCGGCTGCGGAGCCATGTCTTTTCCCGTCGCGCGAATTCCTCTTTTTTCGCCATCCGGGGTGACGCGGACTTCGGGTCGATCGACGACTATCTCGAGGGTTTGACGCTGTCAGGCGCGAAGAACCTGCATGGCCAGTTGATCGCCAATTGCGGTGAGTTTCTGCCTATCGAGGCGCCCGAGCCATTCGTGAAAGCGCCGACGGATTTTGCACCGAGCTAGATGAAGCAATCGGGCTTCACGCGATGATATATTAGCAAACAATGGAACTTAGGCTTTCCTTGAGTGTTGAGGTCGCAGTCGCCTTACTCCAGCGACGGGAAAGCCATCGCGTCGGCTTTTCGGACTATGCCCCACCGGCCCAGCGCCGGTGGGGCTTTTCGTAAGGGAACACAAGACCAGAATGACTTGGTGCTTTAGCGCGGTACGGTGCGAAGCGCCGACATGAAAAGCATCAGCAACGCCAAGGCATTGAGCCCGGCGGCGATTGCATGCGAATATTCCCACTGGCGCAGGAGCAGCTCCCAGTTTTCGGGCAAGATGGTCCAATTCCGCGTTGCCTGGTTGGCTGGATAGGTCAGCGTCCGATGAAACAGGCGTTAGCAACTGCCATCGGCGTCTGGTGGATCGGGCGCCTGGCGACCACCATCATTGACTGTGAACTGGCCATCGGATTCTTCACCTTGCTGACAGCTGGACTTCTGCTTCAAACAAACCTTCGGTTGGGATGTTCCCAGGAGCGGCTCGCGTTCAAGGAGTCGTGATGATCCGACCGCGTCGCAAGGCCCCGCGATTCTGAAAAGCCAGTGCGCGAGGCATCAGGGATTTCGAGGGCGCAATGTCCGCAAGGTGATTGAATAACGGTGCTCCGCAAGCGGTGGGATGCTGTGCTCCCATTCCGAGCGCGATGGACCGGTCATTAGATAGGCCGACCTTGGCTCGACGACGATGGTCCGTCGATCCCATCTGGTGCCATTCTTTCGCCGGAGGCGGAAACTGCACGGCGCCAGCAGCGAAACGCCGGCCACATCTTCGAAATGTGGCTTGTCGCGATGCCAACCGATGCCAGCGCCATGCTGGTACTCGTTGATCAACACCTGCTCGAAAGATTCGGCAGGTCGGCCTGCAAAGGCCGCGACCTTCTTGCGCAGAGGCAGTAGAAAATCAGGTATCGCGGGCGCCTCCAAGACTTCACGCCGGTCGTAATCGTAGCGCAAGCCGAAACCGATGACACGCCGGTTTGCCAGATGGCCATGAAAATCAAATGCCTGGAATGGCAGGATTTGCAGTTGCCGGGCGAGTTCGGTTTCTTCTTCCGGCGTGATCAAGTCGGGCTGATAGAAAAATCCCTGCGGCAGATCGTCGGCAGCACCGAAGAGATCGGTTTGGCGCGCGGAAGCGGCAGTCCTGGTTTTCAGCGACGACATGGTCCTTAGATGGTGAAACGAATCCATCCCGCAACCTCCAGGTTTCCAACACTGTTCATCCGAGTAGTCAGCGGTTTGGACTACGGGCCGATCCTCGCGGTTCCCGCGGCGTCGGCGCGCGCACTCCGAGCGCCGTCACCTGTGTTGTCCAATGGAACAGAGCGGCCGCAAGACGGTTGGGTTTCTACCAACCTGGAGTTGGCGTGCTTGGAACCACCTTCGGGTTCACCGGTTCGAAGACCGTCCATCGGAGTTTCCTTGACCATGCCCAATGCAACAGAACTCCCAATCGATGCGCTGAGCGCTGGCGCCCGAGGATTCGCAGTATCACCACCGCCCTCCCATCGGACTCCAGCAGCGACCAGGTCTCCCAATGCCGCGACTTGAGACCGGCGCCTGCTTCTGCGGAGGGGTTGTCGCCGTCATGCACGGTGAGCCTTTCTGGATATGCTACGATCATGATGACGATTGCCGGCGGGCCATTGGAAGTCCGCTTACGGTCTGGGTTGGCTATCGGCCCGAGCAATTCCGGCTGCTCAAGGGAACGCCGAAAACCTTTTCCAGGACTCGCGGCGTCGTAAGGACATTCTGCCCGGACTGCGGGACCTCGATAGGGTACAGCGATGATGGCCTGCCGAATGAGCTTTATCTGACAATCGGCTTCTTCGATAATCCCGAACGTTTCCGGCCCCAGGCACATGCCTATTGGGACCTGCGACTGCCTTGGGTCGATGTTGACGACGACCTGCCGCGCATCGATCAGTATTCGAGAAAGCGCAATGCGGAATTCGGCAATCCGCGTGACAGATAGCAGAGTATCATCTCCCGCCGTGGAACCGGACAATCCTGAGGGGGTTTGTCCGAGTGACAACGGGTGCCGACATGCCGTCGACTGTGATCCGCGACACGAACTACGACCCCGCGACCAGGATCCTTTCCGTCTGGTTTGTGCCGAGTGGTATTCGCTATGATTACGAGGACGTGCCCCCGGCAACCTACGCCGCTTTCAGAAAGGCGTCATCCAAAGGCCGCTTCTTCAATGAATTCATTCGCGACCGGCACAAACATCACCGGTTTGTGAAACGGGAGGCAGGCGGGAAATGAAGTGCTTTAAGGGGCTTTGCGGGGGTCACTGTCCGGACAGCTTTTGCTTGATCTTCTTTATCATGCCGTCGTGAGGTTGACCCATGAAACGGTTCTCGATGCCGGCCCATTCTGATATGCGAACGATGTCCTCAAAGCTGGCGAGGTCGACGCTTGCTTCCGGCGCCAGCGGCTTGCCTTGCCGCAAATCGTCGAGCGCCTGCTGCACGGCATGGACTGCGCGGAACAAAAGCGTGGTCGGATAAAGGATCATGTCGTAGCCCATTTCATGCAACTCGGTGGGCGATTGCCAAGGGGTCTGGCCGCCGCGCTCCAGGATGCTTGTGGCCAGTGGAACGTCCCTAAACGCCTCGCCCACCTGTGTCAGTTCCTCCACGCTGGTCGGCCCCTCGACGTAAACACCGTCGGCGCCGGCGTCGAGATAGCGCTTGCCGCGCTCTATCGCGTCGCGCAGCCCGTGCGGTTGCCGCGCATCGGTACGGGCAAGCAGGAAGAAATCCGGGTCGTCGCGTGCCGCGACGGCGGCGCGAATCTTTTGCTCCATGAATTCCGACGCAACGACCTCCTGGCCTGGCATGTGGCCGCAGCGTTTTGGTGGCTTCTGGTCCTCGATGAACAGGGCCGAGGCACCGATCGCCTCGTAGCTCCTGACAGTGCGCGTCACATTCTTGACATCGCCATAGCCGTCGTCGCCGTCGATCAGCACCGGCAGGTCGGAAGCTTCGACGATTTCACGCGCCCTGGCGTGCTTTTCACCGAACTGTTCGAGATCGATGTCAGGCACCGCGTGCATGGCCGCGACCATAGCGAAGCCACCGATCTGATAGGCCGGGAACCCGGCGCGCTCGATCAACCGGGCCGTCAGCGCGTCACCGGCCGACGGCAACACCAGCGGCGCGTTATGATCAATCATCGATTTCCAGGACGGACGCCGGACCATTTTCGAACCTCCGGTCGGAAACGCGATCGATAGATCGAGGTTCCAGGAGCTTTGGCGAACAAAGGACTTCAGCCGGAGTTGGCAGTTCTCAAGGCCCGATTTCATTGGGCTCGTGCATGCGGTAGGCGGCAAAGGGCGGCGCTTCACGTCAGTGAACGACATTGCAGCCTTGCCGGATGCGCTTACCGGCGCCGTTGCGGTTGGCGGTTTGCGTCTGTTTGAGATCACCATCAACGCTAACGTAGAATTGGCGGTCTCCAGCGAAATCGCTGAGCACCTTCGCTGACGTTCGACTGACCTTCGAGACATTGCGAGCGCCGTTGGCGGCGTGAATGGTCGGTGGAAATCAAATCCGCAACCGACTTGTGAGAAGTCTCGGGGGAACCTCCCCGTCGTCCCGCCGTTGTGCCCGTATCGAGGCCAACGGAATGCTGGCAAAGCCGATTGGGCGGGAATCGCGAGTGCAGCCCTGGCATCTGACGCAGTCGCGATCAGCAATGGGAGTTCAAGAATCTATGCCTACCAAGAAACCGAAGACCGAAAGCAAGGACAAGAAGGCATTGCGCCTGGCGGAGACGACCGACGTTTCGCCGAAACAGGCCAAGGACCTCATGCAAAAGCATGGCAAGGACAGTTCGAAGGTTGAAAAGGAAGCCAAGAACTTCAAGGCGGAAGGATAGCCGCCTCAGAAGGAAGTAACGCACTCCCACCGTCCAGTCCTAACGCCTCCATCTGCCTGCGGACATTTCCCAACTGCGCCTTCGAGAGTTCGAACAGGCACTTGGCTACGCGCCGGTTCAGCGCAACTCGTTCGACCCGTCAGCGACGCCCACGCGATGCCGATAGACCATCTCCCATCCCTTCCAGCCTGTAAACAACAGGATGAGAACCACTATCAGCGAGAGGATCAGGCCGGTTGGCACCACAGCCGCCGCCCCATGCTCGTATCGTGAATACCAGTTGTAAAGTTCGATCAGGACGACAAGTACATTTCCGCCTGCATGAAGCCATGCCGTTGTAAGATTGCGAATTTGAACATCGCCCAAGACATCCGTGAGGCCGGCAAGGGCTGCCAGGGCGGCCATTATCAGGCCCGCTCCAAGGAGCCAAAGCGTACCGGTGACCCAGCCCGGGTTAGCGGTTCGCCAGAAGATCAGGTCGCAAACCAAGGTGGCAACAAAAAAAGCGATCGGGAAAGGAATCAACATGGGATGGATTGGATGGCCGGAGACACTGGCTGTGCTGTGCGGGTTGTGGGTCATTATGATGCCTCCAACAGACGTCGCGCCGACGCGTCCACGCCGGCGGCAGTGCATGTCCAAGATGGCGCGCATAGAGGACCAAGATGCCCGTCTATGCCGGCTAGGGGCCTAACCCGAAACCACAGGCAGAACGCTGGCTGCTACGGAATGTTCCATAACCCGGCTCGCTCAATGCCACGACCGCAAGCGAAGCGCCGCAGCGCGGATCATCCAAGACCGGGGATCGCCCTGGTCTTGCCGCTCATGTGGGCGCCCAGTGTAAGCGCTTGCGGGAAACTACGGACGGCCGCACCCATCAATGCTGCGCCGCCGGGACAGAGGGCCGTTCGGGCAATGGCTGCAGCTGCGTAGACCCGAGTCGAAAACAGTCTCTTCCAGGCCGCTTTGTAGCGTCTGCCGGCAGCTTCGCGGCCCGCCCGGCCGCTTGACGCGCCGGCGAGTTCGGCGGCCAGCAGCCAGCTGGACTGAAGTGCCATCGAGATGCCTTCGGCGATGATCGGATGAGACTCGCCTGCGGCATTGCCGACGCGAAAGATATCCTTTTCATAGCAGGCGCGGATGCCAGGCCGGATCGGGCCGGCTGCAAGCCACGGACCGTCGAGGCACGCCCGGTCAAGAGCATCGCTCACATCTCGGCAAGAAGCCATGAGATGGCGAAAGACCGCCTCAGCCGCCGACGGATGGCCGTCCTGCCGGGGCCTATCAGGTTCGGAGACATGGTTCATGCGCAGCCGCGCGAGCATGTCACGCCTTATGCAGCAAGAGATCGACATGCGGCCATGATCCGCCAGGACCATGCCGCCATAGCCGCCGGGAAATATCAGCAGAGGCATCAGATCAGACGCGAGCGATGCCCCGGCGAAGTGCGCCTTGAAGCCGAGCAGGTCCGACGGGTGGCTGGCCTTTTCGAGCTGGCTTGGCAGCGGTCCAGGTTCCCAGGAACCATGCGCGGCGACGACCACCGGAGCCCGCAAGATTGTCGTTCCGTCCCCGGAATTCTCGTCTTTTGCCTGAATTCGCACCGCTTGCATGTCGCCATCCTGATCAATGGCGACAGCGCGGCAAGGCTGGAAGATTTCCGCGCCTGCCGATCGCGCCGCCTGCAGCAGCAAATGGTCCAGCATGTCGCGGCCCAGCGCCCGGCCGAAGGTGCCTTCTACAGGAGGCCCATATTTTGCACCCGGCATCGGCGCCTCGATGCAAGTCGCGCCGGAAAAGAAGCCGACGCGTCGGATTTCGGGGCCGGCATTGGCGCGCCAGGCATCGCCGACCTCCAGTCGGTCGAGAAGCGCCAGATTGCTTGCGGAGATGTATTCGCCACACACCTTGCGGCGCGGGAACATTTTCTTTTCCACGATCGCCACGGACCACCCGCGCCGGGCCAGCAGCAAAGCCAGCGAAGTGCCTGCCGGGCCGGCCCCGATGACAATCGCATCGTGGGTGGATGGTCGTCTCATGATCATCTCGATCGCGCACTGGCGCCGACGAAGACGTGCGAGAACGGACCGGCACGCCGCTCCTCGAGTGGCCTGCCGCCGGCCGCAAGCCAGAGGTCGGAAAGCTCGTTAGCACGAAAGCCAGCGCGCACGCTCTGAGCCGCGTCATGTCGCGTGACGTCGTTGGCGCCGATCGCCGGGAGAAGACGGGTCGCGGCCAGAGGGAACCTTGCCCTCAGCGGTTCCGTCGCCAGGAGCAGCGGGGCTTTCCACGCCAGCAGTGAAAACAGACGCACGAGCTCGGCGTCATCGAAATGATGCAGGAAGAGATTGACGGTGATCGCGTCGAACCATTCGCCCCCGTTCCCTTCGGCCCAGTCGAAGACGTCGGCGGTGACGACTTCAGTGCTCCATCCCAGCCTGTTGAATTCGGTGAGGATTCCGGCACCGGCGAGACTGACGCGGTCGAGCAGCGTCAGCTCTACCTCGGGCCAGTGCCGTGCCATTCGCTGCGCGAGCTTGAGCATGAAGGTGCCGTCGCCGGCGCCGAGCTCCAATATGCGGCGCGGTGGTCGTGGCACGAATTTCCTTAGCAAAGACGCCATGATCGGGGCCTGAAACATCAGCGCATTGATCCACCGGAGGTCGCGGCGCGAGGCGAGCGCCCGCGGATCGCCGGCCGCAAGTCCGTCGAGGATTTCCGGGACGAGGCTGCGGTGACTGAGCGCGTTCATGACACGGTTCGAAAAAGCATGGTTTCGGCCGTCAGTCCGGGTCCGAACGACATACCGCAACCGAGCAGTCCGGATGGGGCCTTCAGCATTTCTTCCATCACGAACATGACCGTCGCCGACGACATGTTGCCATATCGGCGCAGCACCTCGCGCGATGGCGTCAGCGCGGCGGGCTCGAGTTTCAGCGCTCTCTCGACAGCATCGAGAACCGAACGTCCGCCCGGGTGCACGGCCCAGAGGTCGATCGCCTCCGGTGGCCGGTCGCCGAGAAAGGCATCATGGTTGCTCCGCAATACCTCTTGGATCGCCGTCGGCACCTGGCCGGAAAGAACCATGTCGAAGCCATGGTCGCGAATATCCCATCTCATCAGGTCGCGCCGCTCATCCGCTACCATGCAATGAAAGCTGTCGAGTGCAAGGCCGGGCGGTTCGGCGGTGACAAGAGTTGCCGCGCAGCCATCGCCCCAGAGGCAGAAGGACAGCAGCTTTTCCAGTTCGGGGCTTTCCCTGAGATGCAAAGTACAGAGCTCGATATTGACCAGCAGGATCCTGGCCCGCGGATCTGACCTGACGATGTGGCGGGCAAGCTTGAGGCCGTTGATCGCCGCGTAACAGCCCATGAACCCGATTATCGTGCGTTCGATGCCATCCGGGAGGCCGCAGCGTTTGACCAGATCCAAGTCGATGCCGGGCGCGGAGAATCCGGTGCAGGTGGTGACGATGAGATGGGTGATACGCGACGCGTCGTCGCCAAGGTGCAGCCCGTCGACGGCTTTTTGCGCCAGCACAGGAGCGGCTTCGCCAAACATCGCCATTCTCACAGCAGTTCCCGGGAACGCGCCGCGAATGAATGTTCCGCCAAGGTCGGCGGATGGCCCTTCCGGGTCGAGAGCAGGTGCAAAGCAGGAATAGCGGCTCTCTATGCCGGCAAGGCCGGCCATCCGTTCGAAAATTCTCCGGTGACGGACGGCGATCATGGAGGCCGCGAACCGGAGATAGAACCTATGAACCTCATATTCGGGAACCGCTGTCGCAATCCGGTTGATATAGGCGTTAGCGGGCATTTCCGTCTCCCAGGGCGCCGCACGCTGCATGGCGCGGATGCCCGAGTGATCTTTGCTGAATGGCGCTAGTATTAGGGCGCATGGTTTGAGCGTTGTTCCATGAACGCTTCATAGCGCCGATTTCATCCCGGGCGGCCGCACTGCCACGGGTGTCGCGGCTGTCGACCGCTACTGCGGCCGCGTATCGCCAGCGTCCGCCATCTCGTCCTTGAAGTTAACTTTCGTGCCCATCTGCACCATGGCGGCGAGGTCTTCGGCATCCCAGTTGGTCAGCCGGATACAGCCATGCGAGAAGGTTGTGCCGATCTTGCCGGGTTCGGGCGTGCCGTGAATGCCGTAGCTTTCGATTGAGAGGTCGATCCAGACCGATCCCACGGGATTGTTGGGCCCCGCAGCGATGGTAAAGGGCCGCTTGCTCCTCACTCCCTTGAAGGCGAAGTCCGGATCGTAGTGATAGGTGGGGTTGTGCACCACGCGTTTGACTTCCGCCGCGCCGCTCGGCGCCGGCTTTTCGTCGCTGCCGATCGACGCGGGATAGACTGCGAGCCATTTGCCGGACGGATCGAGCACACGCACCAAGCGAGCGCCCTTGTCGACCTCGATAGCGGCAACGGCGTCAGGACGATCGCCCCGGCCAACATCCGGTACCGCCAACGTCGCGCCTGCCCTCTTGAAGCCGACACCCGGATTGAGCTCTCTGAGCAATTGTTCGCTGATATGGAAGCGCTCCGCCAGCTTCTCCACCGCGTTGTGATAGCCGAGCCGCCGCAGGTGGGCCATCTTCTCCATGCGAGCCGGAATACGCTTGGTGAAGGGTCCGCGTATATCCTTGGGCGTTACCTCATAAGGTACCAGGACCGGGCCGGCGGAATTTGCCACGAGCTTGTCCCAGGTTTCCGGGGTGAGCTTGCCGTCGGCCCGGAATCCGTTCGCCGTCTGAAAGGCGCTAATGGCCTTGGCGAAATTCTCTGATAGCCGGCCGTCGATCAGGCCCGGCGAGAAACGGGCGCGATCCAGGAGAATCTGCGCCTTCAGAACTGTCGGATCGATGCCCGTCGGCTCGCCGGCGGCGAATTGGGCCTGATTGACAGCGGATGGGTCCAGCTTGGCCGCCTCCGTCCCGCCGCATGCGAGGACGAGCGCCGCCGCGGCGACAAGAAGGAGCCTGATCATCGATGTCACTCCCTGGACAGCAACAGAACTCTACTTCTATGACGCGGCACGCCCTATCTGGTTCCCTTTCTGACAGATGCATGACGGCGGGCTTGCTTGCCAAGGACCTCGTGCGAAGGACACGGCAAGGCTAGTGCCAAGTGAGTGGAAGCCAGCTTGCTCGCCCTAAGTTGCGGACCCAACCTCTACTACCGCGCGGCTGTGACGCGCGATGACGCTTTCCTCGTCAGTCGCAATCACACGCACGTCCACCTTGCTGTCCGGACGACTGATGAGCTCAGCGTGGGCGTCATTGGCCGGCTCGTCGAGCGCCACGCCGAGCCAGGTCAATCTTTCGGATATCGCCTTGCGGATGGACGATGACCGCTCGCCGATGCCGGCGGTGAACACGAGGCATTCGAGACCACCCATCGTGTTCGCGAGCGCTCCTGCTTCCCTCGCGGCGCGGAAGGCGAAGAGCTCGATCGCCTCGCGGGCACGAGGGTCGCTGCTTGCCTCCAACGTGCGCATGTCGCCCGAAACGCCGGACACGCCGAGCAGTCCGGATTTCTCATAAAGCATTGTCTGCAGCTCGTCCGCTGCCATGCCCCTCTCCAGCAGGAAGTACAACAGCACGCCGGGATCGATGGCGCCGCAACGCGTACCCATGACAAGACCATCCAGTGCCGAAAAGCCCATCGTCGTATCGACGCTCTTGCCGTCGTGCAGAGCGCAAAGGCTTGCCCCATTGCCGAGATGAGCAACGATTGTCCGTTTTGCCGCGAGCGCGGGCGATATCTCGCTCAGCCGCCTAGCAATATATTCGTAGGAGAGGCCATGAAATCCGTAGCGTCGCAGTCCCTCCCCTTCATATTTTTGCGGCAGGGCAAAGCGCCGCACGAGCGGATCGATCGTCTGGTGGAACGCGGTATCGAAACATCCGATCTGTGGCAGATCCGGTTGCAATGCAGCTATCGCGCGAACTGGCGCGAGACTGCGAGGCTGATGCAAAGGCGCGAGTGCGGTCAGCCTGTCCAGGGCCTCAATGGTAGCGGGCGTCAGGCGGACTGGTTTGCTGAACTCGTTACCGCCATGCACGATGCGATGGCCGGTGCAGATCAGTTTTCTTCCACCAAGTTCGCGCTGCACCAGGTTCAGTAGTTCGCCAATCCCCGCGCCATGAGGATCGTCCGCGTTAAACTGCCTATCACACTGCACTGTCCCATCGGCCGCCTTTGCAGTGAGCCTGGGCGTGTCGCCCAGATCCAGAGTGCCGCGCGAAACCAGCTGCTGGCCATCCGATGAGCCAAGATCGTATAGCGCGAACTTGACGCTGGACGAGCCGGCATTCAGCGCCAGGATCGACTGACTCATCGACCAGCCTTTGCCCCGTTGGCAGCCGGCCAACTCCATTTCCGGATCTCGGGCATGTCTTCGCCGTGCTCGCGGACATAGGCCTTGTGCTTGACCAGTCGATCGTGAAGTTCGCTAGCGAGGCTTTCGGCTCTTTCGGCCAGGCCCGGCACGCGTGCGATCGCGGCAAGTGCGAGATGGTAGCGATCGAGTTCGTTGAGCACCACCATGTCGAACGGCGTCGTCGTGGTGCCCTCCTCACGAAAGCCGTGCACATGCATGTTGTCATGATTGGCACGACGGTAGGTCAAGCGATGGATGAGATAGGGATAGCCGTGATAGGCGAAGATGACCGGCCTTGTCTTGGTGAACAGCGCATCGAAAGCCTGGTCGGTGAGCCCATGCGGGTGTTCGGTGTTCGACTGCAATGTCATCAGGTCGACGACGTTGACGACGCGGATTTTCAGATCGGGGATTGCAGAGCGAAGAATGTCCGTCGCAGCCAGCGTTTCCAGCGTCGGAACGTCGCCGGCACAGGCCAGCACCACATCTGGCTCCTCGCCTTTTGAAACCGTGCCGGCCCATTCCCAGATGCCCGCGCCGGCCTTGCAGTGCGCTTCAGCATCTTCGATAGACAGCCATTGCGGCGTCGGCTGCTTGCCAGCGGTGATGACGTTGATGCGGTTGTAGGTTCTCAGGCAATGGTCGGTGATCCACAGCAGCGTGTTGGCATCCGGCGGGAAATAGAGCCTGACCGTGTCGGCCTTCTTGTTGGCGACAAGGTCGGCAAAGCCCGGGTCCTGATGACTGAAGCCATTGTGATCCTGGCGCCAGACATGAGAGGTCAGCAGGTAATTGAGCGAGGCGATCGGCTTGCGCCAGGCAAGCTCGCCAGAGGTCTTCAACCATTTTGCATGTTGGTTGACCATGGAGTCGACGATGTGAATGAACGCCTCGTAGCACGAGAATAAGCCGTGGCGGCCTGTAAGCAGATAACCTTCCAGCCAGCCCTGGCAGAGATGCTCGCTCAGCACTTCCATCACCCGGCCGTCGCGGGAAAGATGGACGTCGTAGGGTTCGATGCGCTCCATCCAGATCCGATCCGTGACCTCGAATACATCGTCAAGGCGATTGGAAGACGTCTCGTCCGGTCCCATAAGCCGGAAATTTCGCGCTTTGGCGTTAAGGCGAAAGACTTCGCGAAGATAGCCACCACAAATCCGTGTCGCCTCGGCAATGACGCCTCCGGGCCGAGGTACTTCGAGCGCCAGGCTCTTCCAGTCCGGCAGCGCCAGGTCGCGCTTCAACAACCCGCCATTCGCATACGGAGTTGCGCCCATGCGCTTTGTTCCTGTCGGGGCAAGGGCCGCGAGTTCCGGCAGCAGATGTCCGTCCTTATCGAACAGTTTTTCCGGTTCGTAGCTTCGCATCCAGGTTTCGAGGATCTTGCGGTGCTCGTCATTGCCGCGGGCGTTCGATACCGGCACTTGATGCGAACGCCAGAAGCCCTCGACTTTTTCGCCATCGACCTCTTTCGGTCCAGTCCAGCCCTTGGGGCTGCGCAGGACGATCATCGGCCACTGCGGACGTTCGCCAGGCCGTCCCGGACCTCGTGCCTGTTCCTGAATGGAATGGATCCGATCGAGCACACTGTCGAGCGTCCTGGCCATCGCTTGGTGCATGGCGACCGGCTCATGGCCTTCGACAAAGAACGGTTCGTAGCCGTAGCCGGTGAACAGGTTGCGCAACTCCTGGTCATCCATGCGGCCGAGGATCGTCGGGTTGGCGATCTTGTAGCCATTGAGATGAAGGATTGGCAGCACTGCACCGTCCGAGGCCGGGTTCAGGAATTTGTTGGAATGCCACGCTGCCGCGAGCGGACCGGTTTCGGCCTCGCCGTCGCCAATGACGCAGGCAACCACCAGATCCGGATTGTCGAAGGCCGCGCCGAAAGCATGGACCAGGGCATATCCGAGTTCGCCGCCCTCATGAATGGAGCCGGGCGTTTCGGGCGCCACGTGACTTGGCACCCCGCCTGGAAAGGAAAATTGCCGGAACAGTTTTCTCAGGCCGTCTTCGCCTTGGCCGATATCGGGGTAGATCTCGCTATACGTGCCCTCGAGCCAGGTGTTGGCGACCATTGCCGGACCGCCATGTCCTGGACCGCAGATAAACAGCACATCAAGATCACGCTCACGGATAATTCGGTTGAGATGCAAGTAGAGGAAATTGAGGCCCGGCGTTGTACCCCAATGGCCGAGCAGCCGCGGCTTGACATGCTCGGCTTTCAAGGGTTGGCGCAGCAGCGGATTGTCGAGCAGATAAATCTGGCCAACCGAGATGTAATTCGCGGCGCTCCAGTAGCGGTTCATGAGATCGATCCGTTCGAGGCTGATCGCCTGCGTCGTCGCGGCAGCCTTGTCGTTCATCGCCCAGTCTCCAGCATCGGTTTTCCAGCATCGTTTCGCTGGAGATAACTGGAGCGACTTCGCGCCTGAGCAAGCCCAAATTGGCGATGGCGTTCGAAGGAATGTCCAGGCGACGTTGGGGCAAGCAAGAAACCGTCGGCGTCTCCAGCCGGGTCAGTGGACTTGTCCTGCAACACACCTGCAACAAAGAAGGAACTTTGGGGCCCTTCAACGGTTAGAGGCATGAGCCGGGAGAGCCACCGAAGGCAGAAGAAGTGGCCCACCCGCCAATGTCGAAGGATATCCTTGAACAATTGCGGACAAGCGGCCGCCAAGGGAGCTGAAAATGCTCGATCTTCCCAGTGCTCGCGACCGGATGGTCAATGTGCATATCGCCCGGCGTGGCATCCGCAATCGCGAGATCCTGCAGGCCATGCGGGAAGTTCCGCGCGAGGCTTTCGTCGATCCCGGCTTCGAAGAATTCGCTTATGAAGACGGACCACTGCCCATCGCTGACGGGCAGACGATTTCGCAACCCTACATCGTCGCGCTCATGACTGAACTGGCGGACGTCAAGGCTGGCGACCACGTACTGGAGATTGGCACCGGCTCGGGCTATGCGGCGGCCGTGATGAGCCGGATCGTCGAACAGGTCTACACGATCGAGCGCCATCCCGGATTGGCTGAAACCGCGAGGCGTCGGTTTGAGAGGCTTGGCTACGAGAACATCGAGGTCAGGACCGGCGACGGCACCAAGGGCTGGCCGGAAGCAGCGCCCTACGACGCCATCGTGGTGACGGCCAGCGGACCAGGCGCGCCGCTCGCCCTGCAGGAACAACTCGATGTCGGCGGCAGGCTTGTCATTCCGGTCGGTGACGATCTGGATTCGCAACGCCTGCTCAAGGTCACCCGAACGGGCGCTGCAAGCTACAGCGAGGAGGATTTTGGCGGCGTGCGGTTCGTCCCTCTCATCGGCGAGCAAGGCTGGCCCGAAGGTGGCGAGATCGCCGAGATCCGTCGTCCGCTCCGACATCCGCATCCCGCCAGTCTGCCCGATATGATCGCAATGGCCGCCGAACCGCTTCCGGATTTCGACGATCCCACCTTTGGCGAGGTGTTCGATCGGTTCGCCGACCGGCGCGTCGTTCTGCTTGGCGAAGCAAGCCATGGCACGTCGGAGTTTTACAAGGCGCGCGCGGCGATCACACGCCGGCTCGTCGACAAGCACGGTTTCACGATCGTTGCGGTTGAAGCTGATTGGCCCGATGCCGCGGCCATCGACCGCTATGTTCGTCATCGCGAGCCACGAGCCGGTGTCAGCGCGCCATTCCAGCGGTTCCCGACCTGGATGTGGCGCAACACCGACGTCGCGGCCTTCACCGGCTGGATGCGCGACCACAACGAGAAGCTCGAGCCATCCAGGCAAGCGGGATTCTACGGTCTCGACATCTACAATATGAGCGGGTCCATTGCTGCGGTTCTCGAATATCTTGATCGGGTTGATCCGCAGGCAGCAAAGATCGCGCGCGAGCGCTATGGATGCCTGACCCCATGGCAAAATGAACCGTCCACCTACGGCCGTGCGGCGCTGACCTCGGGCTACCGGGCATGCGAGCAGGCGGTTCTTGAGCAATGTCGAGACCTGCTCGCCAGGCAACTGGACTATGCCCGACGGGACGGCAGCGACTTTCTCGATGCCGCTCAGAACGCCCGGTTGATTGCCTCCGCCGAACGCTATTACCGGATCATGTACTATGGCGGCGCGGAATCCTGGAACCTCCGCGACACGCATATGTTCGAAACGCTGGAACATCTGCTGGACGCCAACGGACCGAATTCCAAGGCGGTTGTCTGGGCGCACAATTCGCATATCGGCGATGCCCGTTATACCGAAATGGGGGTTGTCCGGGACGAACTGAATATCGGCCAGCTTTGCCGGCAACGGTTCGGCGACAGGGCAGCCCTGATCGGCCTGGGCACGCATTCCGGCACCGTGGCCGCCGCCTCCGACTGGGACGGCGAAATGAAGGTGAAGCAGGTGCGGCCCTCACACGCAGACAGCTACGAGCGGCTTTGCCATGACTGCCGCATTCCGCGTTTTCTGCTCGACCTGAAGCGCGACGAGGCGCTGCGCGAGCGGCTCCTGGAGCGCAGGCTGGAGCGCTTCATCGGGGTGATCTATCGGCCGGAAACCGAACTGCGAAGCCACTATGCGGATGTTTCGCTGCCTCAGCAATTCGACGCCTTCTTGTGGTTCGACAAAACCACCGCGGTAACTCCACTTGGCCCGGAGCATGCAAGAGCTGGTGTTCCCGACACCTATCCGTTCGGACTTTAGCCGCCGGCGAAAGGCGAATGGCCCGGAACATTTCGGCTGGCCTCGGGTTTTGAAACCGAATCCCTCGAAGGAGTTGTCTCATGAGCACGAGCAGACATCCAAAGTGGAAAAAGCCGAGCGATGCCGACCTGGTGAACAATCCGGGCATCGGAACCTCCAAGGGCACGATCAAGGAAGGCGATGACCTCGACCTTGAAGGCGAAAACACGATCGAAGGCGACGTCGAGAATGACACGACGGCCGCCGGCGGGATCAATCCAAGGCAGAAAATGCGGACGAACAAGTAGCGTGCCGAATTGCACGAGAAGGGAGGCTATCGATGGCCGGAAACAAAACCCACGAGCAAAGCCTTCGCGTAATCGAAAAGCGCGAGAATACGAAGAATGCCGGCAAGGACTTCGACGCGAAGACGGATCTGAGAAAGTCCGACGCTGAGCGCGCAGCCTCGCGGCAGGACAACCTCAGGCCCAAGCTGAGGGATATTGCCGACCCCGATGATCGGAACATCATCCGCGGAGAGAACCAGGAAAGCTCTCACAACAAGCATCGGGGAGGTCGTTGAGGTCGGCCCCATACACCGATATCCGCGCAGCAATTGTCTTCCGCAGGAGCAAGTCATGCCACTCACGCTCAGCAGTTCCGCCTTTGCCGAAGGCGCAAAAATCCCTGAAAGATACACGCGGGACGGCAAGAACGTGTCTCCGCCGCTGAAGTGGTCGGGGGTACCTGATGATACGAGGAGCCTTGTCCTCGTCGTCCAGGATCCGGATGCACCAAGCGGAACGTTCGGCCATTGGGCGGTGTTCAACATATCCCCCGACACCCGGGAACTTCCCGAGGCGGCAAGCGGCAAGCCGGGTCCGCAGGCCCTCAGGCAGGCGACGAACGATTTCGGCAACGCCTATTATGACGGCCCTGAACCGCCGGTCGGACACGGCGTCCATCATTATCATTTCCGGCTGGCCGCACTCGACACGCCAAACCTTGCTATTCCGGCAAGCGCCGGCGTCCAGCGTATCTGGCAGGAAGCACAAAAACATCTGATCGAGCAGGCAGAACTCGTCGGAACATACGAACGGATTTGATGGGTTGCTTGCAGCCGGCGGAAGGAACCCGGATCGCGTGGCCGATGTCGGCGTGAACGGAACAGTTCTTCTCCTTAACGGTCGTTCGGGAAAGGAGACGCGTCATGTTTGAAAGCGTCATGTGGTTGATTGTCGTGGCCGGCGGGCCACTGTTGCTGATCATACTGATGGCCTATGTCTTGCTGACACGCCGCCGCCTTGGCCCCGCCGAAAGCAAAGAGCGTGACCGCGCAACCGACCGGCTGTATCGCCAGGACAGGCGATGATTGGGAAGGTGGGCGGGCGGGAATCGCACGGCTACGGGCACGATTCCCAACCCTGATCAGTGCATGATCCTTTGCCTCAACCAAGCGAGAAACCTGTTGCCGCCGATCGTTGCGCGGACCCGGGCTGCCGCCCACCGCGCCTTCATGGAAGCGCCTACGTGACAGTCGCAGACGATGTCATGCAGTTGCCAGTCATTCAGCTCGAAGAAGCGCTTGGCTTCGCCATAGGTGTCATTCCTTAGGCCCGACGCGCGCAGCACCGAGTCTTCGAACGCGACGGCAATTGCCGAACCCTCGCCACGCACCGTGGCACGAGCTTCCGGGTGCAGATGCTCGGTGCCGGAAAACGCTGCGAGGAGCCGCTCGGGATTCTGCTCGAGAAGTTCAGCCCAGCGCTCGATGCGCTGGTTTCGTGTCATTGCCGAATATGCAGCCGAGGACTCGATGGCGGCGACGGCATGCAGTTGGTCGAGTGTCTGATGTTTCATGGTCGGCTCCTGTTTCAAAGGGAGATGCACCCACGCCTTCAGAGGAATTATCGCGCAGCGATGCTGCGACAAGAGCAAAAGCCTGACAGAATTCGTCACCGCCAAGTTCAACCGGCTGGATCGTAAACGCGCCGGACGCGTTCATCGAAGAGATGGGGTCATCACTGCCCGCGGTTTGCCCATGCTCGTCCAGCCGATCGACTATTTTCTTGTTGCCTGGTTCATTCTTGCTGCTGCCTCGACGGTCTATGTCGGGATAGATCAGCACCGCAACAATCCCGAACCGGCGGTGATGAAATGGGGGTTCATCCTGGTCACCCTCTATATGGGCCCCGTCGGCCTGCTGCTCTATGTGTTGGCCGACAAGGAGCCGCGACCGGGCGAGCACGAGGACTTCACGAGGCCGCTGTGGAAGCAGGGCGTCGGCTCGACCATTCACTGCGTTGCCGGAGATGCTACAGGCATCATCCTCGCCGCCGTCGTCACGGCGACGCTCGGCCTTCCTATGTGGCTCGACCTCATTGTCGAATATGTTTCCGGCTTCGCCTTCGGTCTGTTCATCTTTCAGTCGCTGTTCATGAAGTCGATGATGGGCGGCAGCTATTGGGAAAACGTGCGCAAAAGCTTCCTGCCCGAATTCATTTCGATGAACTTCATGATGGCGGGTATGGCGCCTGTCATGAGCTTCCTGATGATGGGGCGCGACATGCGCGCGATGGAGCCGACGGAACTGCTGTTCTGGGGCGTGATGTCGATCGGCGTCATCGCCGGCTTCACACTCGCCTACCCTGCCAATGTCTGGCTGGTGGCGCGCGGACTGAAGCATGGATTGATGACGCAGCGCCGGCAGACCACCGGAACGAGCAGTCGAGAGAAATCTGCTCACCAACCGCACGGAACAGGCCACAACGAGACCTCCCACAGCGGCAAAAGCAGTGGCCACCAGATGAAGACGGACGCCACGACGCCGCAGGTTTCGGCACTCGGCATTGTATCCGTAATTGCGCTGGCGATCGGCATGGCCGCACCGGCTAACTGGCTGAACCTGACGCTGTCGGCCCGTGATGTCGGCGGGGTAATCATGCCGCGAGGCATGATCATGGGCCGCGATACCCCGGCCGAGGCGATGCGTGACATGGCGGCAGCCGATCCGCGTCGGGTGACGGCATCCTACGATCTGTCCGCCAAGGGCGGCCAGGAATTGCCGTTCCGCCTGGAGAACGGCGTCAAGGTGTTCGAACTCAGGCCGTCAGTGATCCGTTGGCAGATACTGCCCAACGTCGCGGTCGATGCCTACGCCTATAACGGACAGATTCCCGGGCCGCGCATCCACATTCGCCAAGGTGACAGGGTCCGCATCAATGTCACCAACGACCTGCCGGAGGAAACGACGGTGCATTGGCACGGCATGATCCTGCCGAACCAGATGGACGGACCCGCCGAGATTACCCAAGCGCCGATCGAGCCCGGGCAAACCTACTCCTATGAATTCACCGCCACACAGCACGGGACCTATTTCTATCATCCGCACGCCAAGCCCGACCGCACCCAGGCACTCGGGCTCTACGGAGCGCTGATCATCGACCCCGCCAATCCCGCCGACGAGATCCAGGCCGACCACGATTACGTTATCGAGCTCCAGGAATGGCTGGTGCGCGACGGCCTGACCTACCCGGCGATGCCGATGGAAGGCGGCATGCCGAACTTCTTCACCATCAACGGCAAAGCGTATCCTTCAACCGATACGATCCATATGAAGGTCGGCGAAACGCTGAAGGTGCGTTTCATCGGCACCAACAATGGCTTTGTCCATCCGATGCATATCCATGGCGGACCGTTCGAGGTCGCCGCCCGTGACGGCGAGACTCTTGCCCCTTCGGCTCGCTTCCTGGCCGACACGATCAATGTTGGGCCGGGGCAGCGCTATGACGTCGTCTGGAAGGCACAGCGGCCCGGCAAATGGCTGATCCACTGCCACATTCCGCATCACACGACAAACAACAATGTCGAGGAAAAGGGCGGCGGCGGACTGATGGTCATCATCGATGTCAGCTAACCGGCACCGAGGCCACGGCCGAACCGGTGCGCTCGGCCGACAGAGGAGCGATCCCATACCGACCCAGCAACCTCCAGCTCCAGCAACCGTCCGGACGCTGCTATTGTCGCGTCCTACTTCTTGATAATATTTCCGTCGCGCAAGTCGAATGCTTCGGTGCCGCGAGCCTGGCGATAGAAATCGTCCTGCAATTCACCCCATTCGCCGAGGAAGGCGCCGCAATTGCTGCAATAGATTGGCGTCGACTCCTTGGCGTTGTCGGGAATGTCCATCTGGATCGTCCCGCAAGCCTTGCAATCAAGTTTGTCGTCCAATCGGCGTCCCATTTCGCAATGATTGCGCATTTTCAATCAGGAGCCAATTGTCGGTTTCGTACGAAGTGGCGCAGACCGCCCTGTGAGTTCATCACTAGCTAGCGCAGACTTGCTCCCGCAGAGAGAAGGAAGTCGATTCAGCTATGGGCGTGAAATTGTCGGCCCTATTCGCGGGAATCAAAAAGGACGGCCAACCCCAACTTCCGCGTCAGGTCGACGATCTCCTCCATCAATTCGTTATCCGTATCCCGCATGTAAGGCGCGTCCCTGCGAATTGCCTCGATCACCGCTTTGACCGAGACGATATCGCCGTATCGCGCGCTTCCGAGCTCCAACGCCAGAAATTCCCTCGCGGTACCGACGGGCCTTATTGCTCCCCTAGCGATACTCATGCGGCTCCTCCCCATGGCCACGTTAGCTTTCATTTTGAGCCTGTCCGAGATGGAGATCAATTGATGGTATGATTCGTACAAAACCCGCTGAGCCGATATGCGACAACAATTGAAGTTGGCCCAATGCGGCCGACCCACGGAACCATCATTCGGCATAAAGGTTGTGTCTCCAATCGTCCTGCGGAGAATGCAAGGGAACGACCATGCGAATGTTGACGATAGTTGCCGCGCTTTCGGGAGCGGTCATCATGCAGCCTCTCTATGGGCAAACCATCGACCCGCCGGGTCCACAGCTGACACCGATGGAACCCCAGCCCGAGCCGATACCGCCCCGGCAAGGGGCTCCTGGTGAGAATTTCACCGATGTCGCCATCGTCGCCGTCGAGGACCTACCTGCGGAAATCAAGGCACAGGCGGAAGCCGTGATTACCCAGACCAGTGCGCAAGATCTGCTGCGTCTGCAGAGCTCCATCGATGCATCGCCTCAGGCAACATTGGCGCTGAGGGCCAACGGGCTCAACTCTTCACAGGTCGTGGCCGCCAACATCGATGGTGATGGCACTTTGACGCTGATCATCCAAACGACAACTTGATCGGCCGTCCGAACATACGGCTACGCCGTGAAGCAACGAAACGCAGATGTCGCGGAGAGCCGCCATGGCCGAAGCCGCTGTTCGCAACTTCACCATCAATTTCGGACCGCAGCATCCGTCGGCCCACGGGGTCCTGCGGTTGGTGCTCGAACTGGATGGTGAGATCGTCGACCGAGCCGATCCACATATCGGCCTGCTCCATCGCGGCACGGAAAAGCTCATAGAATACAAGAACTATCTGCAGGCCCTGCCCTATTTCGACCGGCTAGACTATGTCGCACCGATGAATCAGGAGCATGCCTTCTGCCTCGCCGCCGAGAAATTGCTCGAAATATCGGTGCCAAGGCGTGGGCAACTTATCCGTGTCCTCTTTTGCGAAATCGGCCGGCTTCTGTCGCATCTCCTCAATGTCACGACCCAGGCCATGGACATCGGCGCACTGACCCCGCCGCTTTGGGGTTTCGCAGAGCGTGAGAAGTTGATGGTCTTCTACGAGCGCGCCTCGGGCGCCCGTATGCATGCGAATTATTTCAGGATCGGCGGCGTGCACCAGGACCTGCCTTCCGAGCTTCTCGACGACATCTGGGATTTCTGCGACCCCTTCCTCAAGGTCTGCGACAATCTCGACGACCTGCTCACCAACAGCCGCATTTTCAAGCAACGCAATGTCGATGTCGGCGCGATTGGGCTCGATGACGCCTGGGCGTGGGGCTTCTCCGGCGTGATGGTACGCGGATCGGGAGCGGCATGGGACCTGCGCAAGGCACAGCCATACGAATGTTATCCCGAGATGGATTTCGACATACCGGTCGGAAAAAATGGAGACTGTTATGATCGGTACCTGGTTCGGATGGAGGAAATGCGCCAGTCGGTCCGGATCATGAGGCAATGCCTGGAAAAGTTGCGCTCGCCGCAAGGCCAGGGGCCGGTGGCGATCCCCAATCACAAGATCACGCCGCCGCCACGTGCCAAAATGAAGCGTTCGATGGAAGCAACCATCCAGCATTTCAAACTCTATTCGGAAGGGCATCGTGTGCCCGCCGGCGAGGTCTATGCGGCGGTCGAGGCTCCGAAGGGCGAATTCGGCGTCTATCTGGTTTCGAACGGAAGTAACGTTCCCTATCGATGCAAGATACGCGCGCCTTCCTTCGCCCATCTGCAGGCGATGGATTTCCTGTCCCGAGGGCACATGATCGCCGATGTCGCCGCAATCATAGGCTCACTTGATATCGTGTTCGGCGAGATCGACCGCTGACCGGTGCGCAAATCACATGCCCGCAGATCACATGCCATTGTCGAAATCGGTGGCCTCATCGGCGTGACGCATCATGCGGCGAAAGCTCATTGAGATGTGGGCGCGCCTGATGTGGCCGATCGACTCCCAGTCTCCGATCTCCGCAGCGGCAAGGACTTCCTCCATCTCCCGGCGGAAGGCGGTGAATTCTTCGACAAGGCCCAATTGCGGCATCATCTTCAGGACGACCCGCGCGACTTGAAAATACAGGCGCTCGCTGATCTCGCGCAGCGGCTGGTTGCCGGTCATCGCGGTGAGTTCGTAGAAGAAATCCATGTTAAGGCGCAAGAAAGCGCGCTGATCGGGGTTGAGGATATCGGAGTCACAGCGTGCGATAAGCGCCCTTATCCGATCGAGATCTTCCGGCTTGCGCGGGATCGGCGACAGCTTGCCGACCAGAAGCGCCAGCTCCAGCCTCAGATGATAGACCTGCTGGAGTTCCTCGATATCGACGTCCGTGACGATCGTGCCGACGCCATGGACGGATTGAACAAGACCTTCGGATTCGAGGCGCGCCAGCACGCGCCGAACCGGCGTCCGGCTGATCTCGAATTCCTGGGCGAGTTCTTCCTCGGAGAGATGGCTTCCCGGAGCATAGTCCAGCAGGCAGATGCGGTCGCGCAAGATCCGGTAGATGCGCTCGAACCGCTCCCGGGCCGAGAGCGGGCGCGGGGTCACGGCTGTGGGCGCGGCATCCGTTTCAAGCGTCATCCAGCCTCCAGGACAGCATGCAGAAACTGCCGTGTCCGCTCGTTTTTGGGCGCCCCGAACAGTTCGTTTGGCGGCCCCTGCTCACAAATCTTGCCTTGGTAGAAGAAGCAAACGCGATCGGAAAACTCCTTGGCGAAGCCCATCTGATGGGTCACCATCAGCATGGTCAGATCATGCTCGCGCCCGATCTGCCTTATCACCTGCAGCACTTCGCCGACAAGCTCCGGGTCGAGCGCCGACGTCACCTCGTCGAACAGCATGATCTTGGGTCGCATGGCCAGTGCCCTGGCGATAGCGACGCGTTGCTGCTGGCCACCGGACAGCTGCGACGGGTAATGATCCTTCTTCTGAGCCAGCCCCACCAGTTCCAGCAATTCGGCTGCTCGCGCCTCTGCATCCGCGCGTTTCATGCCAAGCACCGTCATCGGCGCCTCGATGCAGTTCGCCATCGCCGTCATGTGCGGGAACAGGTTGAAGGATTGGAACACCATGCCGATCTTCGCCCTGATGCGGCGAATATGCGCAAGGTCGGCGGGAACGAGCATGCCGTTCTTCTTCATGTGGGTCAGCGGCTCGCCTTCGACCCAGATGACGCCGTCGTTGATCGTTTCCAGCGTCATCAGCATTCGCAGCACCGTCGTCTTGCCGGAGCCGGAAGGGCCAATGATGGAAACCTTTTCACCGCGCGCGATTTCAAGATTGAGCCCGTCGAGGACGGTCAGTGAGCCATAGCGTTTCGACACATTGTCAAAACGGACCATCGGTTGTTCCGTCATCGCGTGGCCCTCTGGTTGAGCATGCGTTCGAGAGTCCGGATCAGCGCGGCTGAAACCAGGCTCATGGCAAGGAAGAACAGGCCGACCAGCGTGATCGGCTCGGTGTAGCGAAATGTTTCCGAGCCGATGATCTTGGCCGTCTGCATCAGCTCCATCACGGCGATCGCGGAAAGCAAGGGCGTCTCCTTGAACAAGGCGACGAGATAGTTGCCGAGTGCCGGAACGATCGGTGGAACCGCCTGCGGGATGATGATGTCGCGAAACGTCGTCCAGGCCGACAGATTGAGCGCGATCGAGGCTTCCCACTGACCGCGATGGATGTTGTCGAAACCGGCGCGATAGACCTCGGAACAATAGGCGGCGTAGTGAATGCCGATGGCAAGCACGCCGGCGGTGAATGCGTCGAGCACGAGGCCGAATTTCGGGAAGACGAAGTAGATAAAAAATATCTGGATGAGCAGTGGGGTCGAGCGGATCAGTTCAACCAGAACCGAGATCGTCCAGCCGGTCCGCGGTATGGCGATGCGCACGACCGCCAGCACCAGGCCCAGTGTGGCGGCAAGCACGAAGCCGATCAGCGTCGCTTCGACCGAGACGATCGCCGCGTGCGCAAGCACCGGCAGGATTTCGAGGGTGAAATTCCAGTCCCAGATCATGCTGCCTTCCCCCGCGCCAGACCAGCCGACGCCCGCCTTTCGAGCAGCCGCATGCCGATGGTGAGGACCAGCGACATAACGAGATACATCAGCAGGACGAGGGTGAAGATTGGAAGGGTCTTGAACGTATTCTGGTTCATCTGCTGCGCCTTGAAGGCAAGGTCGGAGAGCGTGATCAGCGAGACCAGCGAGGTCGATTTGAGAAGCTCGATGAATAGATTGCCCCAGGGAGGTATCATTGCCACAAAGGCCTGCGGCAGGATCACGCGCCGCAGCATCTGGGCACGGCTCATATTCAACGCCGTGCATCCCTCCCACTGGCCGCGAGCGACAGACAGGATCGCGCCGCGTACGACCTCTGATCCGTAGGCGCCGACGTTCAGCCCGAGCGCCAGGACGGCGACCGGGAATGGGTCGAGCGAAACGCCGAATTGCGGCAGTACGAAAAACAGCCAGAACAGTTGCACCAGCGCCGAAGTGCCGCGGAATATCTCGACATAGACCGTGGCCAGCCATCTGAGCGGCGCCGGACCATAAAGCCGGGCGAGTGCTGCAAGCACACCCATGATGACCGCGAGCAGGCTGCCAAGGATGGCGATCTCGATCGTCAAGACCGCGCCCTGCAGCAAGCCGGGTAGAAACAGGCTGTAGGCCTGCTGTGTCGCCAGGATGCCGATGACCGCGAGTGCAATCGCCAGCATCGCTACAAGCGTGCCAATTCCCATCTGCCTCTCCGAAAAAGAGGCGGCGCCTTCGCGCCGCCCAGCAGTTGGGACCTTATTTGCCGGCGCAAAGCTCGGCGGTGGTCTTGTTCGGCAGGTAGTCCTTGCCGAAGCCGAGCGGCTCGACGAGTGCGATATGCTCCGGCGAGCCAAGGAATTTCTTCAGCTCGGCGTTGAATGCCTCTTGCAGATCGGTGTCTTCCTTGCGGAAGCCGAAGCCACCGTGGCCCTTTACCGACTTGCCGGCAACTTCGCCGAATGGTTTCGTCGATTCCACGCCGTCGGCCTTCTTGGCCATGTCGGCGATAGACAGGGCGGTTAGCGCAGCGGCGTCGGCACGGCCCGACTGGACGGCGGCGACGAGGCTGGACTGGTCAGGCAGGGAAACGATCTGCCCTGCCGCGACACCGGCATCCTTGGCAAAGCCGCCCTCGACCGCGCCGGCCATCACGGCGAGCTTGAGATCGGGATTGTCCTTGAAGCTCGAAAAGTCCTTCACGGCCTTCGGATTGCCCTTTGCCACCAGCAAGGCCTCGCCGATGCCGTAAGAAGGCTCGGAGTAGTTGATCTCGGCGCAGCGCTTGGGAGTGATGAACATGCCGGCGGCGATGATGTCGAAGCGCCCGGCCTTGAGACCAGGGATGAGCGAGCCGAACTCGGTCAGCACGCCGTCGACCTGCTTGATGCCCATCTTGGCGAGCACCGCCTTGGCGACTTCGGGCGCCTCGCCAGTCAGCTTACCATCTGGCGTGGCATAGCCGAACGGCGCCTCATTGGCGAAGCCGACGCGGATATAGCCGTCCTTCTTGGCCCGCTCCAGGGTGGTTTCCGCATGAGCGGGCAGCGATGTCAATGAAGTCGCTGCGAGCGCCAGGCAGGCCGCCGCTTTCACGACGATACGGCGCGAGATCGATGATTTGAACATGCTTTTCTCCCATTGAACAACTGATGATGGTTCCCAGCGTCGCGGCCTTCTTCGAGGTTGAAACGCGCTTGACCAGACGTATACAACTGCCCTAGACATTGTGCAAGCCAAGACGCAGAAACCTTTGAAAATTAGACAGCAGAACGACACGTAGCCATCCAGTTGTGCACAATTTAAGCGATTTTCCCGTCCAAGGGCGGATCATATCCAGAAGGCTGGACATCCAGTGACGAGCGCGAACCATTTCGGGGCATTTACGCAGGCGGAATATGCGCAGCGCCTGGCTGGCGTGAAGGCACGCATGGAACAGGCCGGCTTCGACCTCATCGTCTGTCAGGATCCCGCCAACATGTGCTGGCTGACCGGCTATGACGGATGGTCGTTTTATGTTCCGCAGTGCGTGCTCGTCCATCTGGAGGAGGACCGGCCGATCTGGTTCGGCAGGACTCAAGATGCCCGCAGCGCGCGCCTGACCACTGGCCTACCGGAGAAAAACATCGTGCCGTTCTCGGAACGGCTGGTGCAGCAGCCCGTCGAACATCCCTATGACGAGCTCGCCCAGCTGATCCGCTCGCGCGGCTGGGGAACCGCTCGCGTCGGTGTCGAGATGGACGCGCATTACTACACCGCGCGCTGCCACGTCCATCTCACCCAAGGATTGCCCGACGCGCACTTCGCCAACAACCACGACCTCGTCAATTGGGCGCGGCTGGTCAAATCCGAAGCCGAACTGGCGCTGATCCGCAAGGCCGGTGCGATCTGCACCCATGCCATGAACCGCGCCATCGACAAGATGCGGCCCGGCGTCCCCCAGAACCACGTCATCGCCGAAATCTATCATGCGCAGATCATGGGCGTGCCCGGAGCGGGCGGCGACTATGCCGCGATCTGTCCGCTGATGCCCGTTGGCGAGGGCACCAGCACGCCGCATCTAACCTGGTCCGACGCGCCGCTGCCGGACAGTGGACTTGCGATCCTGGAGATTGCCGGCGTGCGCCGCCGCTATCACGCGGCGCTAACGCGCACCGTGCATTTCGGCAAGCCGCCGGCGGCTATCCTCGATATCGCCAGGGCAATCGTCGAGGGCGTCGACGCCGGTCTCGAAAAGGCCCGACCTGGCAACACCGCAGAAGAAGTGGAAGCGGCGTGGCAGGCTGTCTTGCGCAAGAACGGACTGAAGAAGGAAAGCCGCGTCGGCTATCCGGTCGGGCTGGCATACCCGCCCGATTGGGGTGAACGCACCGCAAGCCTTCGTCCTGGCGACACCACCGAAATGCAATCCGGAATGTGCTTCCATTTCATGGCTGGCGTTTGGCTCGACGATTTCGGCATCGCCATCTCGGAATCCTTCGTCGTCACGGATCGCGGCGGGGAACGCCTCTGCGACGTGGCGCGCGAACTCATCGTTATCGACTGACTATGGCGCGCGGGAAGCCGGACCTTTTGAGAGACCCTGCCCACAACGAAGCCGGCAGCAGCAAGCACGAGGATGCCTGATGGACCGCAATCCCTTTTCCGAAGCCGAAATCGAGGGCCGTCTGGCAAGGATCCGGGCGGCACTGGGCGAGCGCGAACTTGACGCGGCGGTCTTCGCCTCGCCGGAGAACGTCTTCTATCTCACCGGCCTCGATCACTGGGGCTATTTTGCCCCTCACCTGCTGATCGTCCCGCTCGCAGGCAAGCCCGTTCTGGTCACCCGTGCGATGGAGAGAGTGACGATCGAAAAACAGGTGGCGGCAGCGGAGTTTCGCGGCCATTCCGACAGCGAAACGGCGGCGGATCTTGCCGCGCGGGTGCTGGCGGAACTCGGCTTGTCCGGTAAGCGGATCGGTCTCGAATACTGGACGGCAGGCCTCAGCCACGGGCTTGCGGTGGCGCTGCAGACGCAGGTGGATGCCAGATGGAGCGACGTCTCCGGTCTGGTCGACAGGATGCGGCGGGTGAAGAGCGCCGAGGAACAGGCCCTGATGCGGCAGGCTGCCAGGGTGACCGACGCTGCCGCCGGGGCCGCGATCGCGGCGATCTCGGACGGCGCCACCGAGCAAGAGGTCGCCGCCCAATGTGTTTCGGCGATGATCCGCGCCGGTGGCCATGCGCCGGGCTTCGGCCCGTTCATCCGCCCGGCCGCGCGGCTTGGCGAGGAGCATACGACCTGGGGCGACGGCATTTATCGCAAGGGTGAGCCGGTCTTCGTCGAACTGTCCGGCTGCATCTCGCGCTACCACGCGCCGCTCGGCCGGCTCGTTCGCATCGGCCATATCAGCGACGAAGACGCCGCTATGGCCGAAGTGACCGCCAAGGCATTCGACGCGGTCGTCAAGGCGCTGCGGCCCGGGGCCAAGGCGCGCGATGTCTACGCCGCCTGGCAGGCCGTCGCCGACGAGGCCGGCCTTGCCCACTATCGCCGCCATCACTGCGGCTATCTCGTCGGCGCCGGCCAGCCGCCATCATGGACCGGTGGCAATTCGGTGACCGGGCTGCGGCACGATTCCGATCTCGATATCGAGACCGGGATGAGCTTCCACATCCTGTCCTGGCTGATGGGCACCGGTCGTGGCGATGACTTCGTCTCCAACACCGTGCTGTTGACCGATGCGGGTGCCGAAGTGCTGACCCGCACGCCGACCGGCCCGATCGTTCAATAGGCCCGCACGGATGGCGCCTTACTCGGCATTCCAGATTTTCCGCAATGCGCTGTCCGGCCAGAAGAACTGGCAGCGCGCCTGGCGGGCGGCGGAGCCCAAACCGTCCTACGATGTGATCGTCATCGGCGGCGGCGGTCACGGCCTCGCCACGGCATTCTACCTCGCCGAGAACCACGGTATTCGCAATGTCGCCGTGCTTGAGAAAGGCTACATCGGCGGTGGCAATGTCGGCCGCAACACCACCGTCATCCGCTCCAACTACCTGCTCGACGGCAACACCCAGTTCTACGAATTCTCGATGAAGCTCTGGGAAGGCATGTCGCGGGCGCTGAACTTCAACGTCATGTTTTCGCAGCGCGGCCAACTCGTCACCGCGCATTCGGCCGATCAGCTCGACGGCTTCGGCCACCGCGCCAACGTCATGCGGCTGAATGGCATCGACGCCGACATCCTCGATCGAGACGAAGTGCGCCGCCTGGTGCCTTATCTCGATTTTTCCGACACAGCCCGCTTTCCGATCCATGGCGCCATCTTCCAGGGTCGCGCGGGCACGGCGCGGCACGACGCCGTCGCCTGGGGCTATGCGCGCGCCGCCGATGGCCATGGCGTAGACATCATCCAGAACTGCGAGGTGACGGGCTTCATTCGCGATGGCGAACGGATCGTCGGCGTCGAAACGACGAAAGGCCGGATCGGCGCCGCCAAGGTCGGGCTTGCCGTCGCCGGCCATACGTCCGTGCTCGGCGCCAAGGCCGGCCTTGAACTGCCGATCGAAAGCCATGTCTTGCAGGCCTTCGTCACCGGACCGCTGAAGCCGCTGGTCGACCATGTCGTCGCCTACGGCGCCGATCATTTCTATGTCAGCCAGTCGGATAAGGGCGGGCTGGTCTTTGGCGGCAATCTCGACGGCTACAATTCCTACGCCCAGCGCGGCAATCTCGGCGTCGTGCGCGAAGTGGCGGAGGCGGCGATCGCCTTGATGCCGTGCATCTCGCGCATCCGTCTGCTGCGGCATTGGGGCGGCGTCATGGATATGACGCCGGATGCCAGCCCGATCATCTGCCCGACGCCGATCGACGGCCTCTATCTCAACGGCGGCTGGTGCTATGGTGGCTTCAAGGCGACGCCGGCTTCCGGCTGGTGCTTCGCCCACACGATCGCAACCGGCAAGCCGCATCCGTTGATCGCGGCCTACGGGCTCGACCGTTTCCGGACCGGCCGCACGCTGGACGAGGCCGGCGCCGGCCCCTCCGCGTGGCTGCAATAGGAGGCGGGAAGAAAATGCTGCGCATTGAATGCCCCTGCTGCGGTCCGCGTGACCATGACGAGTTCCGCTATGGCGGCGACGCTTCCGTCAGCCGTCCGACCCATGACGATCCCGATCCGGAAGCCTGGTACGCCTATGTCTATGTCCGGAAAAACCCCGCAGGCCTCCACCGCGAGTTCTGGCAGCACGTGATCGGCTGCCGCCAGTGGCTGGTGGTCGAGCGCGACACGCGCAACCACGTCGTTTCTTCCGTTACCTTCGCCAGGACATCGCGAGCATGAACGCCCAAAACAAGCGGTTACCTGGCGGTGGTCGCATCGACCGCTCTTATCCCGTCGAATTCAGCTTCGACGGCCAAAAGATGGCCGGATATCGTGGTGACACGCTCGCATCCGCGCTGCTTGCCAACGGCGTCACCCTGGTTGGACGCAGCTTCAAATATCATCGTCCGCGCGGCATTCTTTCCGCCGGGCCGGAGGAGCCGAACGCACTGGTCACGCTCGGGACAGCGGGCAGGCGCGAGCCGAACCTGCCGGCAACGACGCTGGAACTAGGCGAAGGCATGGCTGCGGAAAGCCAGAATCGCTGGCCGTCGCTGGCCTTCGACGTGCAAAGCGTCAATGGCCTGTTCGCGCCGTTTCTTTCTGCCGGCTTCTACTACAAGACCTTCACGGGTCCGACGCGGCGCGCCTGGAAGGTCTACGAACACTTCATCCGCAAGGCGGCCGGCCTCGGCAGAGCCGGTACCGAACCGGATCCAGATCGCTACGAGGTTCGTCATGCCTTTGCCGATGTCGCAATTGTCGGTGGTGGTCCGGCCGGATTGTCGGCGGCGCGGGCTGCGGCCGCCGCCGGCGCGCGAGTAGCGCTGATCGAACAGGATTTCCTGCTTGGCGGCCAGCTTCTGGCGGAACGGTCGGACGGCGCGGCTGCTTCATGGTTGAACCAGATCGAAGCCGAACTGAAAAGCTTCGACACCGTCACGCTGATGAAGCGGACCAGCGCTTTCGGCGTCTATGACGGCAATGTCATAGGCCTGGTCGAACAACGCGACCAAGTCGGCCCGCCGCGAACCGGCGAAGCTCGGCAAACAGTCACGTTGCTTCGCGCCCGCTCGATCGTTTTCGCAACCGGCGCCATCGAGCGTCCAATGGTGTTTGCGAACAACGACCGGCCCGGCGTCATGCTTGCCTCGGCCGCCCGGACCTACCTCAACCGCTTCGCCGTTCTGCCGGGCAGGAAAGTCATCGTCACTGCTGTCAATGACGGCGCCTGGCGCACTGCCTTTGACTATGCTGCAGCCGGCGCAGAGGTAACGGTTGCCGATCTGCGCGCCGCACCGCCAACGGCGCTTGTCGCGGAAGCCGCACGCATCGGCGTCACGGTGCGGACCGCAACGCGCATTGTCGACCTGCATGGCGGCCGTGCCGTCAGGGGCGCGACACTCGCCGGACCGTACGGCCAGTCCGAGGCCGCCTGCGATCTGGTCTGCGTGTCCGGAGGCTGGTCGCCGACCGTGCACCTCACTTCGCATCTGGGCGTCAAGCCTCGATATCGCGAAGACATCGACGGCTTCGTGCCAGGCGCCTTTCCAGCCGACCGTTTCGGCGCCGGCGCAATGATGGGAAACTATGCGACCGCCGATGCTATCGAGGGCGGTCATCGTGCCGGCGTTGAAGCTGCATCCTTCTGTGGCAAGTCGGCGCCTGTATCAGCTCCTTCAAAGCTCGATCTGGGCGAGACCATTACGACCATGCTTCGCGAAATCCCGTCCGCCCAAGGCGGAAAAGCCTTTGTCGATTTCCAGATGGACGTGACGACAAAGGACGTCGAACTCGCCCATCGCGAAGGCTATGAAGCGGTTGAGCACCTGAAACGCTACACGACGCTCGGCATGGGCACCGACCAGGGCAAGACCAGTAATTTCCTGGCCCTCTCGGCTATGGCCGCCCTGCGTGGCGCAACGGTTCCCGAGACCGGCACCACGACCTTCCGCCCACCCTTCACGCCGGTCGCCATCGGTGCCCTTGCAGGCCGCGCCACCGGCCATCATTTCAAGCCGTTCCGCCGCACACCGATGCACGACTTGCATCTGGCGAACGGCGCCGACATGCTGGAAGTCGGCCTCTGGATGCGACCCTGGTTCTACAAGCAGTCCGGAGCCGATGTGAACGAAGCCTACGTCGCCGAAATGCGAAATGTGCGCCAGGCCGCTGGCCTGATGGACATCTCCACCCTCGGCAAGATCGACGTCCAGGGTCCCGACGCAGCCACATTCCTGGACCGTGTCTATGCCAACGGCTTCGCCAAACTGCCGGTCGGCCGTGCTCGCTACGGCGTCATGCTGCGCGACGACGGCATCGTCTTCGACGACGGCACCACGACGCGGCTGGCGGAAAACCGGTTCTTCATGACCACGTCGACCGCCAAGGCCGCCGACGTGCTGTCGAGGCTGGAGTTCCTGCTCGACACCGCATGGCCGGAACTGCGCGTCGCCATCACCTCGGTGAGCGATGAATGGGCGGCGATGTCGGTCGCCGGACCGAAGAGCCGAGCGATCCTGGGGGCGGCATTTCCGTCGCTCGACGTTTCCAACGAAGCGCTGCCGCATATGGGGTTGCACGAAAGCCAATGGGAAGGCTGCGCGCTGCGCATCGTGCGCCTCAGCTATTCCGGCGAGCGTGCCTATGAAATCTACGTCGGCGCAACTGCCGGTGAACAGCTCTGGAGCCGCTTGCTCGAAGCCGGCAGGCCGTTCGACCTGAAGCCCTACGGCGTCGAGGCGCTTGGTGCGCTCCGTGTCGAGAAAGGCCATGTCGCAGGGCCTGAAATCGATGGGCGCACGACGCTCGACGATCTCGGCCTTGGCCGCATGGTCGGCAAGCGCAGCAGCTTTGTCGGCGATGTGCTGCGGCGGCGCCCTGCCCTGCTGGCGCCTGACCGGCAACGCCTGGTCGGTCTGGAATGCATCGAGGACGGAAAGCGCCTGCGCGGTGGCGCCATCCTGTTCCTGCCAGGCGAGAAAGCTCACGGCCACGGACGCGGGCGCATCACCTCCGTCACCTTCAGCCCCGAACGCGGCCACTATGTCGGGCTGGCACTGCTTGCCGGCGATGTCGCGACGGAGGGAAGCGAGGTCGTGGCCGTCTATCCTATGAAAGCCGAAACGGTGCGTGCCCGCATCGTCTCGCCGGTATTCCTCGATCCGCAAGGAGAACGGCTGCATGGCTAGCCCAGATTTCAGCCTGTCCGTTGCCGATTGCCCGCTCATCCAGGTCGAGGGGTGGGATGGAATGCTGGGGCAATTCGAATCGAGCCTCTCGGCGGCGCTCGGCACAAAACTTCCCGCCTCGGTCGGAGAGACGGTGCGTCACAAGAACTTTGTCATCATTCGCGTTGCACCGCGCCGTCTCTGGCTGGCCCTCGACGACGGGACGCAAGGGTCGTCCCTTGCCATCGATCCCGATCTCGGCTGTTCGGTTTGCCTTGGCGAAGGCCGCATGCGTTTCAGCCTGGCGGGGGCCGACATCGCGAGCATTCTCTCAACCTGCATAGCCGTCGACTGGCACGCGCCGACCACCGCTCCGGGCCGGGCCGTGCAGACTTCCTTCCACCATGTGCCGGTACTCCTGATTCGCACCAGTGAGACCTCGTGCGATCTCGTCGCGCCGCGAAGCTTCGCCCGCAGCCTCCAAGATTGGCTCGCCGACGGCTAGCCTGAATACCGCCCCAGAATCCCGCCCCAGAATCCCATTGTGCGAATCCGACGCCGCCGCGCCGTTTGGTCACGCGAATTTCACGCGTCACAGAGCGATTCATGGCGGCTGCTGAGGGGCCGCTACGGTACCTCAACAGCACGATCAATTAGTCGTCGCTCACGGAACAAGGGGTCTCGGTGAACGTTAGAAAGACGGGTTCGCCGTTTGCGAAGCAGTGAAAGGCGGATCTCCCCTTCCAGGAATAGGAGAAGACGATGAGAAGTCATCTGATTCCTGCCGCCACCGGGCTTATTCTGCTCGCCGGCATCGGCGTGGCCACCGCGGACGAGGTGATTGTCACGCCCGAACAGCAGACGGTCATCCGCGAATATGTGCATAAGCATCCGCTGGCATCGATCAATCTTCTTGGGGTGGAACTCAGTGTCGGTTCCGCTTTGCCCGACACGGTCGAACTTCGGTCGATCGATGTTCCCGATGTCAAATACAAATATGTCGTCGTCGGCAATCACACAGTGCTGGTCGACCCGGGCACACGCAAGATTGTGAAGGTTATTGACTGACGGCAAGCCCGCCGTTCCAAGCGACAGCAGGCGTGCCGTCCGATAGGAAAGGAGCCAGTTCAATGTTGCCGCATGTTGAGACGTGCGATGTGGCCGCCGCTGTCGACGAACTGCTGAACGAGCGATGCAACGCGTTGCTATCGATGAAGGCAGCAATCGCCGCGCTGCGGGAACGCACGGGGACGGAGCGGTCGGACGCGGACCTGGAAGGACTGATCACCAAGAAGGCGGCGCTCTTCGGCGTCGCGGTGCTGTCCGACAGGGACTGAAGGCGAAAGCGCTCCCAGCATGATCGAGAGGCCTTTACGTCGACACCCGCTCATCGGCGAGCTTTCGACCTTGCCTGCCTGGCTGCCGCCGGCTTAATGCGGATTCGCAACGATCCACCTTCGGGATGGTCGATCTCGAAAGAATTCGTTTTCCGCACGAGATCACTTAGTTTCCGGAACCCAAAGGTCCGCGGATCAAAGTCCGACGCCAAATTGGCGAGTTGAGTGCCGACAGCACCGAGTGGGACCCAACCGTCCTCGCTCTCCATCTGCGCGATGACTTTCGAAATGATTGGCGTGGCGGCGCTGGGAGACTGAAGCGGGTTTGTGGCCCGGCTTGTGTCCTCACTATTTGTCTGCGTCGTTGCAAGCAGGTTCTCCGTGTAGACGAATTTGCGGCAAGCCTGGCGAAAACTCTCCGGGGTCTTCTGTTCGCCGAAGCCAAATACATCGATCCCCTGCTCGCGGATACGTGCCGCGAGACGAGTGAAATCGCTGTCCGACGAAACCAGGCAGAAACCGTCGAAGCGGCCGCTGTGAAGCAGGTCCATTGCATCGATCACCAGGGTGATGTCCGACGCATTCTTCCCCGTCGTGTAGGCAAACTGTTGTTGTGGGATGATGGCATGCTTCGAGAGGATGTCGGCCCAGCCTTTGGAGCGGACGCCGGAGAAGTCGCCGTAAATGCGGCGGACACTTGCCTCGCCGAGCTTGGCGATCTCTTCGAACAGGCCATCAGCGATCTTGGACGACGCGTTGTCGGCATCAATAAGAACAGCGAGACGAGGAGAACGGATCTCAGGCATTGAATTTCCCCTTGGAAGAATCAGCCGAGCTTTGAAGCGTCACCACGGCTGCGTGCCTGGTCTTGCTTCTTTTCGGGCTCCTAGACGCCGAGTACGAGACGAACGCGGTTGTCGTCAATTGTCCGCTTGCTTCGACTTGCGGTCTCGCGCTTGCGAACAGATGTCGCCTGGACTGGAGGCTCTTCATTCTCGTCCGGATTGGGCAGCGGAGTTTCGTCCGGCAGCCCTTCGGGTTCAGGCTCCTCGATCGGCTCAGGCTTCCACGTCGGAGCCGGCATGGGTACATCGCGATTTGGATCGGGTTCTCTTGGCTGGGGCATCGAGGTCATCTCCGTTCAGCCTGGACAACTCATCCACCACGCCATGGTTCCTGGCTAAACCCCTTACCGCTCTGATCATTGCGCAGTGGAATCGCACATGCTGGTGGTCGCGACGAGGCCTTGGCCTTCGGGTTTTGCATATCTTTCGGAACCGGTCCGATTCTCAAGCCGTTGTCTTGGAAAGACAGCGAGGAGAACCGCCATGAAGGACAAGGCAGCAGATTTCGAAAACACCTTGCCGCAGGTTGCCATCGACGATCTCCAGGTGCGGCAGCTTGCCGTCGCAACCGATTTGCCCTCCAAGCAAGCCCGCGAACTGGTGCGTCGCCACGGCAACGACCCCAAGAAGCTGGAAGAGCTGGCGAAGTCGATCAACGCAGCGAATTGAACCAGGTCGATTGAACCTGGTCAGGCTACATGCCGACGCGCATTAGATGTCGAGCAAGGCATAGGGACGGCCGCTCGGCTTGGCCACATGCATGGCGACGTTGTAGACCTTGGCTCCGCCAGGCGTTTGACCTTTGTAGGAGCCGCGATGAGCATGGCCATGCACGACGGCGCTGACCTGGAACCGATCGATCGTTTCCGCCAGACGTGAGGAGCCTAGAAACGGGAATATCTCCGGCGGCTCTCCTGCAACGGTCTCCACGACCGGCGCGTAGTGAAGGACCACGATCGTGCGTTTCGCGCGGACCTGCCGCATCGCATTTTCGAGCCGCATTGCTTCGCTGACGCTTTCCGCGACCATCGCTTTGATCGCCGGTTCGCCGAAGGAGCCAAGCATGCGCGACCCGAAACCGCCTACGAACCCCTTCACACCGACAAAACCGACATCCCCAATTTCGATCGCCTGCCCGTCGAGGAGGTGAACGTCCGCCTGGCGCAGGATCTTGGTGACATCTTCTGCCGCATCGGACTCATAGTCATGATTACCGAGCACGGCCACCACCGGGATCGAGCAGTTGCGCAGATCCTCGGCGAGGAGCTCCGCTTCACTAGGCTTACCGAGATTGGTGAGATCGCCCGCGAGTACGAGGACATCGGCTTCGCGCGATATCTCGCCGAAAAGATCGCGATAAGAGGCATGGCCATCTTCCCTGACATGCAGGTCGCCTAGCGCGGCAATCTTGAGCATGCGTTTGCCGTCCGCCGGCGTGGCCTTCCTGTTGCGATCAGCCATCGCGAAATTCTCCCGCGCCGCCGACGCCGGCAAAGCCCCATTCCTTGACATCGATTTCGTAGTCGACTTGCGAAAGCAGGCGCCCGCGGCAGATCTTCATTCTGGGAGACGGCAATTGTCGCTGCTTGGCGAGACGGTCCAGCAATTCATCGAGCAGCCAAGCCGGAACATGATCGCGCTCGCTCGGATAGATCCACCTGAAATTGAGCAGATGCATCAGCAGCACCTCCCAGTGAACCTCCAGATAGGAAAGCAGCCTGTGCCAGTCGATCTGGTCATGCGCCTTGAGAATCGTATGAGCGATATCGGCTCCGTCGTGACGCCCCCTGTCCTGGATGAAGCATTTGGACCAGACGAGCTCGGTCGGCCCGATAATTCTCACCCGGTTGCCCAGCAGCTCGGTCTGCCGGGCGTGTTCCAGCCACAGATCGCCAACAGGCATCATGCCATTGGCGGAGCCGAATATGACATCGAAGAAATGCGTGCCCTTGAACACTTTTCCAAGCCACCGATCGTCTTCGATTTCGACCGCGTATCCAAGCTGTTTGAAATGGGCGAGGATGCGCGCATAGTCGCCCGCCTTACAGAAGATATCGAGATCCTTGGTCTGGCGGGTGACTCCCGTGTAGGCGCTTAAGGCGTATGTTCCAGCGACAAGAAAAGGAATGTCCGTGCCGGTGAGTTCGCGGATCGCCTCCGAATAGAACACCTCGGCCTCGGTGTTGTTGAGTGTCGGCGCGGCCTTTGCATCAATCGTGGGAAGCGTAACCAGAACGTTTTCAGGTGAACGACCATTGGTCATGATATGATGACTCCAATCCGACGGCCAACGACCGCCCGCTGGAGTAACAACGTGAACCGCACCCGGTTCCGCCGGCGGGGCAGTCGAGTGGATTCGTTCTCGTCCTGTCGGCGCTGACCGCCGCGCGCCTTCTCCTCAATGTGACCGGGTTCCTTCGCAGCCTTCGCCGGTGCGTTGGCCGACGGAGCATCAAACGAAAAACCCGCCTGTAAGGCGGGTCACTGGCGCGAATCGGCACCATAGGTAAATATGTACCATAGCTGAGGTCACGGAATCAAGAAAAAATTCCTATCGGTGAAAAGTTGCCGGCACAAAAGCTGCCAACACCGCCGAACTGGGGCTGTCGTCAGGCATTGGGCACCGCCGGTGTGGCTGGATCTGCCGGCACGTCACAGCAGCCGTATCTGATAGCTCAGCACGCGCTTCCCACCGGGCGCGATCAGCATCAGGCCCGGCTTGTCGACGAAGTCGCCGTCGAAGTCCGCCGGGCTGGCGATACCGTGCCAGGGTTCGATGCACAGGAACGGCGCGCCGCTCGGCTTTGACCAGATGCCCAACTCCTGAACCCCTTGCCACGACATCTCGATCGCCGGACCGCGCTCGGCGGCGTAGCGCACGCTGGTGCTGGCAGGTCGATCGAGAATGACCGCGTCCTTGTCGAACAGCCGCTCGGAGAGCGCCAGGATATTGCCCTCGACAGGCGTCGGCTGCGGCGTCGGCAACAGCAAACCGTCCTTCAGGCGGCGGATCGGCGCAGTCTCGTCCTCGGCAAAGGTCAGCCGGTAATCCGTCTTGGCCAGCCCTGGCAGCAATGGCCAATTGAATGCCGGGTGCGCCCCAACCGACGCCGGAAGCGGCTCGTCGCCGGTGTTGGTGATGTCGAAGGTCACGCCGAGCTGCCGGCGGTCCAACGTGTAGGTCACCGCCAGGCGAAAGGCGAATGGGTAGTGCGCGCGGGTATCGGCGTCGTCGGTGAGAACCAGCGTGCAGGACCCTGGCCGCCTCTGCGCCCAGGCAAACGGCTTGTCGCGCGCGAACCCATGCTGCGTCATCGGATAGGTTCGGCCGCGATGGCGCAACTGGTCGCCCTTGAGCCGCCCGACGATCGGGAACAGCACCGGCGAGTGACGCCGCCATTCCGGGCCGGCCTGCCACAGAAGCTCCGTGCTGTCGGCATCGCGCAGAGAGACCAGTTCGGCGCCCTGCCCGACGACAGTCGCCGAGATGCCGTCGCCGTGAAGCGTCTGGCTGTCCTGTTCCATATGTCCTCGCGGTTTGCTGGCGGGACAGCCAGGTTAGCAAAAGCCTTCGCGGACTCAAGGGCGAGCGTGTCGGCGCCTTCGTTCTGGTGCTTGCCTGATCAGATGGCGGTCAAGGGCAAGCCAGGCAGCACCTTGTCAAGGGTGATCGGAAATTCGCGCACCCTGACGCCGGTGGCGTTGTAGACGGCGTTTGCGACAGCAGCCCCCGCCCCGCAGACACCAAGTTCGCCTAATCCCTTGGCGCCGAGTGGATTGGCCTTGTCATCGTGTTCCTCGAGGAAGACGACCTCCATCGCGCCGATGTCGGCATTGACCGGGACGTGATACTCGGCAAGGTCGTGGTTGACGAAGTGGCCGTAGCGCCGATCGAGCACTGTCTCCTCCATCAGCGCGGCGCCGATGCCCCAGCTCATGCCGCCGATGATTTGCGAGCGCGCGGTTTTCGGGTTGAGGATGCGGCCGGCGCCAATCACTGCCAGAAAGCGACGCATCCGGATCTCGCCGGTATCGCAATCGACCGCGACCTCGGCGAAATGTGCGCCGTGCGAGTGCTGGGAATAAGCCTTGTAGGTTTCGGTGGCATTGGCGGCGGCAACCAAGCCTTCGGCCTCGAACCCGTCCGGGGCAATATCGCGAATGAGATCGCTCAGCCTTGCCGAACGCTCGCCGATCCTGACTTCGCCGTGGGCGAAGTTCGCCTCGCTGACATTGACGCCACGGAACGGCGAAGCTTCGCTCGACCGTGCCACTTCCAGGATCCGCTGCTTGAGGATGCTGCACGCCTGATGCAGCGCGGAACCCGAACTCGTCGCGCCCCAGGAGCCGCCGGAGCCGGCAGTGCGCGGGAAAAGGCTGTCGCCGAGCTCCACCTTGACAGATGAGAGCGGCAAGCCAAGGTTTTGCGCGACGATCTGAGTCAAGATCGTATAGGTGCCGGTGCCGATATCTGTCATGTCGAGCCGTGCCGTGACCTGGCCGTCCCGGTCGATCGCGACCCGCGCCGTCGTCGCGCCGATGTAGTTCGGACGGATCGCCGCCGCCATGCCGTAGCCAATGAGCTTGCGGCCCTCCCGGGTACGGCCGGGCACCGGATCCCGCCCCTGCCAGCCGAAGCGACGCGCACCCTCCTCCATGCAGGCCACGAGGTTGCGGGTCGAAAACGGCACACCGCGCTCCGGATCCTGTGTCGGCTCGTTGCGGATCCTGAGCTCGATCGGATCCAGCCCGAGACGCTCGGCGAGTTCGTCCATGGCGCATTCGAAGGCTAGCATGCCCGGCGCTTCGCCAGGCGAGCGCATCCATTCGCCGCGGTTGATATCGAGTCGAACCAGGCGATGGCGGGTGAGGCGGTTCGGCGCCGCGTAGAGCGAGCGGGCAAAGGCTGCCGTCTGCTCGCAATACTCCTCGAAGCTCGACGTCGCCGACCAGACGTCATGCGAGATCCCGGTGAGCCGTCCGTCACTATCCGCACCGAAACGCAGCTGGTGGATCATCTCGGCGCGATGGCCGGTGTTAGCGAACATCTGCTGGCGCGTAAGCGCGATCTTTACCGGACGCTGCAAGACCCGCGCTGCAAGCGCTGCCAGCACCGTGTCGGCATGGATAATCAACTTGGAACCGAAGCCTCCGCCGACGAAGGGGCTGACGATGCGCACGCGCTCCGGCGGCATGCCGAGCGTGGTGGCAATGCCTGCCCTGTAATTCGCAAGCGTTTGCGCCGATGTATGGATCGTCAACTCGTCTCCTGACCAGACGGCGATCGTCGCATGCGGTTCCATTGGGTTATGGTGCTCGAAGGGCGTCCGATACGTGGCATCGACCTTGACCGGAGCTTGTGCGAAGGCGCTCTCGAAGTCGCCGACAACGCTGTCCGTCGCCAGGCCGGCATTTGTTCGCCTGGGTGCATAGGCATCGCTGAGATGCGCTTGTAGATCGTAGGTGCCCACCTCCTCATCGTAGCGCACCTTGATGAGTCCCGCGGCGGCGCGCGCCGCCTCGAACGTCTCCGCGACGACCAGCGCCACCGGCTCGTCATAGTAGCGTACGCGGTCACTGTTGAGCGCCGGTCGGGCGCGCGTGAAAACCTCCGGTACGGTCGGTGTCACCGCCGGGCCAAAATCCGGTTGTGGCGGAGCATTTCGGTGCGTCATGACGCCGACTACGCCCGGTGCCCTTTCGGCGTCCGAGATATCGATCTCCGCGATGCGACCTTTGGCGATGGCAGCGCCGAGGACATAGCCATAAGCTACGCCGTCGATTGGATGTTCATAGGCGTATGTCGCGCGGCCCGTCACCTTGAACGGCCCGTCGATGCGGTCGACGGGACGACCGATGAATTCGACATGAGGGGAAGATTTCACCGTTGAACGGGAAACAAAGCCGGTCGAATCGGCGGACTGTCCGCGAAGCGTCGTGGTCTTGTGCATGGGCTCACCTGGAATGTTTAGTTCTCGGAAACTCACATAGCCGCAGCACGGCTCTTTGTGATCGCCGCGCAGCTGCTGTTCACGTAGCAATATCGCCGAAATACTCTCGAAACTCGATCAGCCGCCCCGTCGGGCCGGCCCGCATGAAAAGCGCGTGCAGGCCCGTATAGGGCCCGCCGCCGATCGTCCCACTCCCGCGATCGCAAATGATGATCCAATCGGAGGCGAAGAGCTTAAGATCAACGATCGATTCCGTGATCCTGTTACCCTGCGCTTTATGTGCGGCGGTCCACGCTGCGAGCGCGCGCTTGCCGTTCGGCGGTTCGTGTCTACCCCGTTGCTCACCAACCGGAAATTGGAAGGTCATCGTCTCGTCGCAACGATCGAGGAAAGCCGACCAGTCGCCGGAAGCCCAGCCGGCAAAGAAGGCTTCCACGGCCGCTTCAAGTTCGCGACGAAGCTCAGTATCTGACGCGGCGCCCCAAGCGGTGGCGGGCGCGACGAGAAGGCCGCCACTGGCGGCTGTAACGGCGCGTCGCGTGAGTTTCATGTCTATCTCCTTGCCACCGGCCCGTCGACTGCGGGACAAACATCTAGGGACGGCCGTTCGGGGCCATCGTCTCTGCATGACCTTACGCGCGCTCGACCGCGGCTGCGGCAAGCGTGTGCCGCAGCGTCCGTTTGGCCAGCGGGATCTTGAAATCATTGTCGCCATGCCCGACTGCCTCGGCCAGCGCGGCTTCGGCGGCTTCGGTAAAAGCGCCATCGGACGCCACCGAGCCGGCGAGCGTTTGCTCAGCCGCGGTCGCGCGCCAGGGCTTGGCCGCGACCCCGCCCATGGCGATGCGGGCGCTGCGTATGCGATCGCCACTTTTCTCGACGATCGCCGCCACCGACACCATCGCGAAAGCATAGGAGGCGCGGTCGCGCACCTTGCGGTAGAGTTGCCGACCGGGCGGAGGGGGCGGCAAGGTGACCGCGGTGATCATCTCCCCATGACCGAGCGTGGTCTCCACGTCGGGCGTTGTCCCGGGCAGGCGATGGAGATCGCCGATCGGAATGGTGCGAGCTTCGCCACCTGGCGACAAGGTCTCGATCCTGGCGTCGAGCCCGGCCATGGCAACCGCCATGTCGGAGGGATGAACAGCAATGCAGGCGTCGTTTGCACCGAGGATCGCATGCATGCGGTTGAAGCCTTGCAGCGCGGCACAACCGGAACCCGGCTCGCGCTTGTTGCACGGCATGTTGCGGTCGTAGAAATAGAAGCAGCGCGTGCGCTGCAGGAGATTGCCGGCGGTCGAGGCCTTGTTGCGGATCTGACCGGAAGCCCCCGCCAGCAGCGCTTGTGAGAGCATCGGGTATTGCGACCTCACCCGCGGCTCGGCGGCAAGATCGCTATTGCGGACCTGCGCGCCGATGCGCAGGCCGCCCTCCTCCGTTTCCTCGATCCGGTCGAGCGGCAGGCGGCTGACGTCGACGAGATGCGCCGGCTGCTCGATATCGAGCTTCATCAGGTCGAGGAGATTGGTGCCGCCGCTGATGAATTTGGCATCCGGCCGATTGGCAACCGCGGCGGCCGCCTCTTCCGCACTCCCGGCGCGCTCATAGGTGAAAGCCCGCATCGCTCACGCCTCCCCTGCCGCGTCGCGGATGGCGGCGACGATGTTCGGATAGGCAGCACAACGGCAGATATTGCCGCTCATCCGCTCGCGGATCTCGGCATCGTCGAGCGCGACCGAGGCTGCCGCCACTTCGTCGCTGGCATGGCTCGGCCAACCCTCCCTGGCCTCGCCCAGCATGCCAACCGCGGAGCAGATCTGGCCGGGCGTGCAATATCCGCACTGGAAGCCATCGCGTGCAATGAAGGCGGCCTGAACGGGATGAAGCCGGTCGCCGTCGGCGAGCCCTTCGACTGTGGTGATCTCGTCGCCCTCATGCATGACAGCGAGCGTCAGGCAAGAATTGATCCGACGCCCGTTGACGAGGACGGTGCAGGCGCCGCACTGGCCGTGATCACAGCCTTTTTTCGAACCGGTAAGGCCGAGATGATTGCGGAACGTGTCGAGCAGCGTTGTCCGCGGATCGAGCTCGACGGCAAAGTCCCTGGCGTTGATGCGCAGCGACACCGGCATCGTTGGTCCCGGCGTGGTGGACGCTGCGACGGCGGGCTCCATTTGCTGGGCTTCTACCGATAGCCCGGTTGCCAGCAGCAGACCGGTCGCGGCCCCTCCCTCCAGCACCGCTCGACGCGTAGGTCCGTTCCTGTTGTCTGTCTCAGCCATGCGTGATCTCCCGGGGCGCAGTGATAAGGGCTCGACAGCGACCCCGGCCCGACAGCGGGCGCGTCGGGTGCGCTCATTGACGCTTATGGACGTGGTCCGGCAGGCTCGGCATTTCTTTCAGGAAATCGGCGGCACTATCAGGATTCCGGAGAAAACTGCACCCGGTAGGCCCGAGGAGTCATGCCCCTGAGGCGCCTGAACGTCGCGGTGAAGTGGCTCTGGCTAGAGAAGCCGAAGCGAAAGGCAATGGTGCCGATGGACGACCCGGTTTCACGCAACACGACTTCCGCCCGCCGGACCCGTTCCTCGATCACGTAGGCGTAGGGTGCAAGACCGGTCGTCGCCTTGAAGCGGCGCGCAAACGTGTCGACTCCCATCTCTGCGACAGCCGCCAGCTCGCGCAGCGAAATGTCGGAGTTGATGCGTGCCTCGATGTATTCCCGGATGCGGGCAAACGTGCGGCGGCTGAGACGGCCGTAACGCGGGGCCGGGAGCTGCTTGCCGGCCAGCATCGCCACGCGCATGCTCACGAGCGCAGCCAGATGCTCGACATAGCCGGTGTCCGGCCTGTGACCGAGCGCCATCTCGACCCGGAGCGAACTCAAAAGCGTTGCGATGACATTATCGCTCCTGTTCACCAGGATCGGCGTATCCGCAAGCCTTTCGCTTCCTGGAAATTCGGGATCGATCCACAGGGCCGAATAGGAAAGATTGACGTCCCGGTAGACGCCGAGCCGCTCCGCGCCGGCGGGGACGAAGGTGAGGTCTCCCGGACGATCCATCCCGTCGTAGACGGACTTTTCCCCGGAGCGGATCGATGTATGCGACGTCCCCCCTTCCTCAGTCAGTACGATCAGATGGTGGGGAGCTGTCCAGCGGAGCTCTGCGTCCCGGCACACCCAGCGCCGATTGTCGAAAACGACCGAAGAGTCGACCCAGGCTGCCGTTTGCAGGGCTTCCGACTTCTCCTCCCGGCTCCGAATCCGTCCGTGACCAAGCAAGGGTCTGAATGACATCGCGATATTTTACTGATCCACTTTTGAGCAACAGAACGCTCGGTTTGGGATTATTCGCCTGGCTTCCGATGGGAAGATGATCAGCACGGAAGCCCAGGCCTGCCCGATCTGGCCGACCGGGCAGGCCCGTTGGAACGGGATTACTCGCGCTCGCCGGTGAAATTCAACAGCAGCTGGAAGATGTTGATGAAATTCAGATAGAGCGACAAGGCGCCGAAGACGGCCAGCTTCTGGCGCGATTCGCCGTCGAAATTCTCGGCATACTGCTCCTTGATCGTCTGGGTGTCCCAGGCGGTCAGGCCGATGAACACGGCAATGCCGATAACCGAGATGGCGAACTGCAGCGCGGTCGAGCCAAGGAAGATGTTGACGATGCTGGCGATCACCACGCCGATCAGGCCCATGATCAGGAACGACGAGAACTGGGTCAGGTCGCGCCTGGTCGTGTAGCCGTAGAGGCTGGTGGCGCCGAACATGGTCGCGGCGATGAAAAAAGTGCGCGCGATGCTGGTTCCGGTGAAGACCAGGAATACGGAAGCGAGCGACAGGCCCATGACCGCGCAGAAGGCCCAGAACATCGCCTGGGCGCTGGCCGCCGACATTGTCTGCATCTTGAACGAGAACAGCAAGACGAAGGCCAGCGGAGCCAGCATCACCACCCATTTCAGCGGGCTGGAGAAGATCGGCACATAGAGCGCCGGCGTCGACGAGATCATCAAGGCAACGAGGCCGGTGACCACAAGGCCGACGCCCATGTAGTTATAGACGCGCAGCATATGCTGACGCAGCCCCTCGTCAAAAATGGCTCTGGTTTGGGCGCCGGTGCCGACGCGGTATCCCAGGTTGGGCGTGTTCATTTGCATTCTCCTTTCAAGATCGGTCGGTAAGGGTGGATCGATCAGTAAAGCGTCTTGGCGAGCGTCTCGGCGGCGCGGTCGAGGTCGCGGACCTCGCTTTGTCCGACCACCGCATAGGCGACCTCGCCGATCTGGAAGTAGGCCGACGAAATGTCGCCCAAGGGCGCGATGGTCGGCTTGACGACGTCGAAGGTTCCAGGCCGGATCGCGAACAGCGACACCAGCCCCATGTCTTTCGTCTCGACCGCCATCTCGACGCTCGGCCCAAAGCGCGACGGGTAGATCTGCACGTCGCGGACCTTCCAGTCCGTCGGCAGCGACGGCATGACGATGGCGGTCGCGGCACGGATCTCGCCAGCGTCGTAATCGGGCGCTTCCGGCTGCGACGGCATGCTTTCGCGCACCAGCGTCGTTCTATGGGCCCGCACCGCCTCATCGACGTAGGCAGGCGGCTGTGGCGAGGCGACGACCTTGGTCACCGACATCGGCCCGATGATGCCATTCGCCAGCCAGCCGGCGGCGACGAAGACGGCAACCACCGCCGCGCGCTGCAACACACCGAAGATGCGGCCGCGGGCAAGCCCCCTCTCCAGCCGCCGCGCGGCATCGGCGGTCGCTGGCCGCGCCATGCCCTTGGGGCCGGCAAGCGCCACGCGCAGTTCATCGCGGGTGCGGAGATCGGACATCACGCGCGCCGCTGCTTCCGGCCGGGCCGACAGAAATGCCTCGACCTCGATGCGGCGGGTGACATCGATCTGGTCGTCGACATAGGCGTCGAGGTCGATATCGGTCACGGGATCGACAGCTGCTGTCATGACGGGCCTCCAACGATCCTAAGGTGGTTTTTCGCCTTCGCGGGTGCCGCCGCCTCCATCTCGCGCAATGCGGCGCGCGCCCTGCCGATGCGTGACATCAACGTTCCCAGCGGCACGCTGCTGGCATCGGCGGCCTGCTGGTAGGACAGCCCCTCGATGGCGACGAGATGCAGCGCTGAGCGCTGTTCTTCCGGCAGGCTGAAAAAGGCTTCGCGCACTTGAGCCAGGCGCACCGAATGTTCCTGCGGCGCCGGCGTGCTGCCATCGACAAGATATCCGGCCTGTTGGAGGCGCGTGGCTTCCGACCCGCGCGATCGCATTCTGTCGATGAAAGTGTTGTGGACGATCGACAGCAGCCAAGCGCGCAGGTTTCCACCGGAGCGGAAGGTGCCGCGCCGCTCATAGGCACGCACCAGCGCGTCGTGGACGAGATCCTCGGCATCCGTGCTGTCGCGCGTCAGCGAGCGCGCGTAACGGCGTAGCGAACCGAGCTGTCCTAAGACGTCAAAGCGTGGCATCGACGGTTTCATGTCCTGTTTACGGAGCATGTGGGGAATTTAATCCCTGCCCCGCCAATTTTTTACCGGGTTGGCTTGAGGACATCGTTCGCCCCAGAAAGCTTGTGCAGCCTGAAGCGGCGGGAAAAGCGCTGGCGAAACGCAACCGATTTGCGTATCAATCCGCCGCCCATTGGAGCCGTATCGATGTTTGAAGCCCTGCAGCCCGCCCCCGCCGACAAGATCCTGGCCCTGATCGGCCTTTATCGCGCCGACCCGCGGCCCGACAAGGTCGACCTCGGTGTCGGCGTCTACAAGGATCGCGACGGCAAGACGCCGGTCATGCGGGCGGTGCGCGAAGCCGAAAAGCGGCTGCTGCAGGGGCAGGACACCAAGACCTATCTCGGCCTTGCCGGCGATATCGGTTTCAACACGGTAATGGCCAAGCTCGCCTTCGGCCCCGGCGCCGACATGACGCGCATCCGCGCGGCACAGGCGCCCGGCGGCTCCGGCGCGCTGCGGCTGGCGGCGGAATTGCTCAAGCGGACACGCTCGGACGCGACCATCTGGCTGTCGGACCCGACCTGGCCGAACCACATGCCGGTGATGCGTGCTGCCGGCCTGCAGATCCGTGAATACCCCTATTTCGATGCCGCCTCGGGCACAGTGCGCTTCGACGACATGCTGGCGGCGTTGCGAACGGCAAGAAAGGGTGACGTGGTGTTGCTGCACGGCTGCTGCCACAACCCGACCGGCGCCAATCTGGACGCGGCACAGTGGGCGGCCGTAACCGAGCTGGTCGTCGAGTGCGAGTTGCTGCCATTTGTCGACATCGCCTATCAGGGCTTTGGCGATGGCCTCGAGGCCGATGCCCTCGGTTTGCGCCTGCTGGCCACGAAAGTTCCCGAAATGGTCGTCGCCTCGAGCTGCTCGAAGAATTTTGCTGTCTACCGCGACCGCGTCGGCGCGGCGATGATCCTGGCCAGGGACGGCGCCCAGGCCGATGTGGCGATGAGCCAGATGCTGTCGGCGGCGCGCGCCATGTATTCGATGCCACCGGACCACGGTGCCGCCGCCGTACGCATCGTGCTCGAAGACGCCACCTTGCGTGCGGACTGGGAGGCTGAACTCGAAGAGATGCGCCTGCGCATGCTCAGACTTCGTGTCCAGTTCGCCGAGGCACTACGGCGTCAGTCCAACTCCGACCGTTTCGATTTCATCGCCAATCATCGCGGCATGTTCTCCCGCCTTGGCCTCACGGAAGCGCAGGTCGAACGGCTGCGTTCCGAGCACGGCATCTACATGGTCGGCGACAGCCGCATCAATGTTGCCGGCCTGCCCGAGGATGGAATGGACGAACTCGCCAAGGCGATCGTCTCTGTCCTCGACTGAGGCGGCTCACCTGTGGACAAGGTTCCCGCGCCGGCTGACAGCGTTGGCCGCGCGGCCGGCCGCGGGATAGCATTCGATAGACTGACGCAATTCCGGACAGAAAACCGTTTCACACTTTTCCTGGAATAGCTCTAGATGACGCCATCGAAAGACATTTCGCGCCTGATCGAGATCATGGCGGCGCTGCGAGCCCCAAAGACCGGGTGTCCCTGGGACATCGAACAGGATTTCTCGACTATCGCCCCCTATACGATCGAGGAGGCCTATGAGGTGGCGGACGCCATCGCGCGCGGCGACCTCGATGACCTGCGCGACGAACTCGGCGACCTCCTGCTGCAGGTCGTCTACCACGCGCAAATGGCTGAAGAGGCGGGTGAATTCGCCTTCGGCGATGTGGTCAAGGCAATCACCGCCAAGATGATCCGCCGCCACCCGCACGTCTTCGGGGACGAAAAGGCCCGCAGCGCCGGCATGGCGAAGGGCATGTGGGAAAAGATCAAGGCCGAGGAGAAGGCCGAGAAACGACAAGCCCGCCTCGCCCGCGGCCTCGACCCGGACGATAACGGCAAGGGGTTTCTGGACAGCGTGCCGGTCGCCTTGCCCGCGCTGACGCGGGCGTTGAAACTTCAGGAGAAGGCCGCCCGCGTCGGCTTCGACTGGAGCGAGGCAGCGCCCATCCTCGACAAGATCGAGGAAGAGATCGGCGAATTGCGCGAGGCGCTGGCCAAGGGCGAAACGGCCCCGATCAAGGACGAGTTCGGCGACATGCTGTTTGCCGTCGTCAATCTCGGCCGCCATTTGAAGGTCGATTCCGAAGCGGCGCTGAGCGGCACCAACGAAAAATTCCGCTCGCGCTTCCATTATGTCGAACAGGCCCTTGAGAAATCCGGTAGCACGCTGGAGAAGGCGACCTTGCCCGAAATGGAAGCGCTCTGGCAGGAAGCAAAAACCGCGAAGTAGGTTCCCTTACCCGTTATTTTTGCGACGCAATTTGCTTTCGATCTCTTCGCGGGCGCTTTGCGTGGCCCTGAGCGAGATGGTGGCGCTGCCGTCGTCATTGTCGCTTCGCGAAACGATATCGCCATTGCGATAGATCCAGTCGACAAGGCCGAACTGCGCCGGCTCGATCGTCACCGTCAGGTCTTCGAGCTCGCCCGCCATCCGCGTTTCGATGATCGCCTTCAGCGCATCGATACCCTCGCCGGTCACCGCCGAAATGGCGATCGGCGGGGCTTTGCTGGCGTCGGCGCTGTCGGCAAGCAGCCGGCTGCGGTTGCCCTCGTCAAGCAGGTCGATCTTGTTCCAGACCTCGATGATCCGCTTGGCATCACCGGCGTCGACGCCGAGGTCGGCGAGGATGCGCTCGACATCCTCGGCTTGGGCCGCCGTGTCCGGATCGGAAATGTCGCGCAGATGGATGACGAGATCGGCCTCGACAACCTCTTCCAGGGTAGCGCGGAAAGCCGCGATCAGATGCGTCGGCAGGTCCGAAATGAAGCCGACCGTGTCCGAAAGGATGATCGGCGTGCCGTGCGGGAGGCGCACACGCCGAAGCGTTGGATCGAGCGTGGCGAACAGCATGTCCTGCGCCAACACGTCTGCTCCGGTCAGCCGATTGAACAGCGTCGACTTCCCGGCATTGGTATAGCCGACGATCGCCACCACCGGGAACGGCACCTTCTTGCGCTTGGCGCGGTGAAGGTCGCGCGTGCGGCGCACCGTTTCCAGCTCCTGCTTCAGCTTGATGATCTTTTCCTGCAGCTGCCGCCGGTCGGATTCGATCTGCGTTTCGCCGGGGCCGCCGAGGAAGCCGGCACCGCCGCGCTGGCGTTCGAGGTGGGTCCAGCTGCGCACGAGGCGACCCTTCTGGTAGTTGAGATGGGCGAGCTCGACCTGCAAGGTGCCTTCCTTGGTGCGCGCGCGCTCGCCGAATATCTCGAGGATCAGCCCGGTGCGATCCAGCACCTTGGCGTTCAACTCTTTCTCCAGATTGCGCTGCTGCACCGGAGTCAGCGGATGGTCGACGACGACCACTTCCGCATGTCCCTCTTTGACGATTTCTGCGAATTCGGCGACCTTGCCGCTGCCGAGCAACGTCGCGGGGCGCGGATCGTTGACGGTCACCACCGCGGTATGGATCAGATCAAGGTCGATGGCGCGGGCAAGGCCTACGGCCTCGTCGTGGCGAGCGTCGGCCGAACGCATCAGCCGTGGACGGTTGGTCTCGTCCTCGTTGCGCTGGTGGCGGGTAAGGACGGGCACAATGACAACGGCCCGGGTCGGGCCCTCGGCTTCCGTCCCTGGATGATGCGCTGGTTTTCCGCGAACGGTATCGTCCGCGTCTTTCTCACGTGCCAATCAGGCGCCCTGGCTTTCCTCGCCATCGAACATTTGAACCGGCTGGCTCGGCATGATCGTGGAAATGGCGTGCTTGTAGACGAGCTGGGAGTGACCATCACGGCGCAATAGGACACAGAAATTGTCGAACGAAGTGACCACGCCGGTCAGCTTCACGCCGTTGATGAGGAAGATGGTGAGCGGATTCTTGCTCTTGCGAACTGAATTCAGGAACAGGTCCTGAAGGTTTTGCGATCGTTCCGCCATTGTTCTTGTCTTTCGCCGATCCCCTTCGGTTTGCAAGCCAATGCGCCAAATTAACAGGCGCATGTCAAGCTCACAAACACCGTCTTGTCGTCAGCAACGACAAGCAGAACGAGATAAATTGATGTTCATTCCACCTGTGCGGTTATCAGGCTGGACTTTTTTCCGCAATGTCAAAAAAGGCTTGTCGCAACGAAAGTGTTATCGAGCCGGGGTGCCCATTGGCGATTGTATCGCCGTCGATGGCCACAACCGGCATGGCGATTGTCGTTGCGGAGCTGATGAACGCCTCGCGTGCCGCCTTGGCCTCGGCGACAGAAAAGCCGCGCTCCTCTATCTTCACGCCGAGCTTGGCCGCCACTTCAAACATGGTCGTGCGGGTGATGCCGCGCAGGATGCCATGCTCGGCCGGCCTGGTAACCAGGACGCCATCCCGGGTGACGATCCAGGCATTGGACGAGCCGCCTTCCTTGACGTTGCCGTCGGTGTCGACGAACCACGCTTCCTGGGCGCCGGCTTCCTTGGCCTTCTGCTTGGCCAATACATTGGGCAGCAACCCGACGCTCTTGATGTCGACGCGGTCCCAACGGTTCTCCGGCACTGTGATGACCGCAATGCCGGTTTCAGCGCGTTTTGCACCAGAGGCGGGATCGGCCTTCCTAGCGGTGACCACCAGGGACGGCTTGGTGTCGGCGGACGGGAAGACAAAGTCGCGGCTGGCAACGCCGCGCGTCACCTGGACATAGACCAGGCCGTTGGCGACATGGTTGCGGTTAACCACCTCGCGCAGGATCAGCGGCAGCACGTGAGAGGTGACCGGCCAGGCGATCGACAATTCGGTCAAGGAGCGGTTCAGCCGGGCCAGATGGCGCGGCATGTCGACGATGAAGCCGCGCGCCACCTCGCAGACCTCATAGACGCCGTCGGCGAACTGATAACCGCGATCCTCGATATGCACGGCAGCATCCGCGTGAGTGACGTAGCGGCCGTTGACATAGGCAATACGCGGCATTGGCAACCCCTCAGGAATTTTCCCGCTTTCTTATGCGATTCCGCCGCCGCCGTAACCGGCAAATGGTTGGCCCAGGCGCGGCTGGCCGGACGTCGCGTTCAGACGCCCAGCGACTTCAGCTTGCGGTGCAGGGCGGAGCGCTCCATGCCGATGAACTCGGCGGTTTTCGAGATGTTGCCGCCGAACCGGTTGATCTGGGCGATCAGATAGTCCTTCTCGAACTGTTCACGCGCCTCGCGCAGCGGCAGCGCCATGATGTGCTGGTCGGATTGATTCGGCGTACGCGGCATGACATCGCCGATCTCGGCCGGCAACAGGTCCGCGGTGATCGGCGCATCGATGTTGTCGCCGCGCGCCAGGATCATGAGGCGCTCGACATTGTTGCGCAGCTGGCGGACGTTGCCAGGCCAGTTATGCGCTTGAAGCACCGCCAGCGCGTCATCGCCAATACGGCGCGGCTTAATGCCGGCCTGACGCGCGATCTGCTTCATGAAATTGTCGACGAGATAGGGAATATCCTCGCGCCGCTCGGCCAGTCCCGGCACCATGACCGGAACCACCGCCAGGCGGTGATAGAGATCTTCGCGGAAACGCCCGTCGGCGATCATCGCTTCGAGATTCTGCGAGGTCGAGGAGATGATGCGGACATCGACCTTGACCCGCTTGGTGCCCCCTACCCGCTCGAACTGCTGCTCCACCAGCACGCGCAGGATCTTGTTCTGCGTCTCGCGCGGCATGTCGGCAACTTCATCGATGTAGAGGATGCCGCGATGGGCCTCCTCGAGCGCGCCGACCTTGCGCTCGACGCCGTTCGATTCGGTGCCGAACAGCTCGATCTCCATGCGCTCGGGCGTAATGTTGGCGGCGCTCAGCGTTACGAACGGCGCGCCCTTACGCGCCGACAGCGTGTGGATGGCGCGCGCGGCCAGTTCCTTGCCCGACCCTGACGGGCCGATGATCATCACGCGGCTGTTGGTCGGGGCAACGCGCTCGATAGTCTGGCGCAGTTGGCTCATCGCCGACGACATGCCGATCAGATCGAAGGTTTCGCCACTGCGCAGCTTGAGGTCGGAAACCTCGCGCCGCAGTTTCGAGGTCTCGAGCGCACGCTCGGCAATCAGGATCAGCCTGTCGGCCTTGAATGGTTTTTCGATGAAATCATAGGCACCGCGGCGGATGGCGGAGACCGCCGTTTCGATGTTGCCGTGGCCTGAGATCATCACCACCGGCAAGGTCGGGTGCATCGTCTTGATCTCGTCGAGCAGTGCCAGCCCGTCCAAACGCGAGCCCTGCAGCCAGATGTCGAGGAAAATCAGCCGCGGTGCCCGATCGGCGATCGCCGCCAGCGCGCTGTCGGCATCGAATGCGGTGCGGGTTTCGTGACCTTCGTCGCTCAGGATGCCCGCGACCAGTTCACGGATGTCTTCCTCGTCATCGACGATGAGAATATCAGACGCCATTACCGACCTTTTCAGTTTCTCGTTCGTTTTCCGTCCTGCTATCGCCGCGCGGAGACCCGGCAGCCGCAGGCGGCAGGATGATGCTGATCATCGCGCCGCGTCCGTCGTGGAAATCTGGGGGCGCATCGTGAAGTTCCAGCCTGCCACCATGGTCCTCCACGATCTTCTTGACGATAGCGAGGCCGAGCCCGGTGCCCTTCTCGCGGGTTGTCGTATAGGGCTCGAGCAACCGCTGGCGATTTTCGCGGGGCAGGCCTTTGCCATTGTCGATAACGTCGATGCGAATCGCACCATTCTGGCGCCCGGCTTGAATCCGGATTATGCCGTGCGAACCATTCTTCTGTTCCAATCCGTCGATCGCCTCGGCGGCGTTCTTGATCACATTGCCGAAAGCCTGCGCCATCAGGCGGCTGTCGAAGGTGCCCTTGAGCGGCTCGGTGCCGAATATCCGCTCGAAAGTGATGTCGGCGCGGCTGACCTCGACCAGGAACGAGGCCTCGCGCAACGATTCGCGCAGGTCGATAGCCTTCATCTCGGGCTTTGGCATGCGGGCGAAAGCCGAGAATTCGTCGACCATACGGCCGATATCCTCAACCTGACGGATGATGGTGTCGGTGCACTGGTCGAAAACCTCGCGGTCCTCGGTAATCACCTTGCCGTAGCGGCGCTTTATGCGTTCGGCCGAGAGCTGGATCGGCGTCAGCGGATTCTTGATCTCGTGTGCGATGCGCCGCGCCACATCGGCCCAAGCGGAGGAACGCTGCGCCTGAACCAGGTCGGTGATGTCGTCGACCGTCACGACATAGGATTTTTCCTCCGAGCCGTCGTCGCCGGCTTCGATGGTGATCTGCACGTTGAAGGTCCGTTCGGCGCCGGCGCGGTAGAAGGTCACCTGCTCGCGGTAAACAGGCTTGCCAGACTTGCGGCCGATCTCGAAGACGCGGCCAACATGCGGCAGCACGGCGGACAGGTTCTGCCCAAGGGCGGCGCTGGCTGAAATGGCCAGCATCGCCTCGGCCGAGCGGTTGACGATGGTGACGATGCCGTAGGGATCGACGCCGATGACGCCGGCGGTGACGCCGGCAAGCACGGCTTCCGAGAAGCGGCGGCGCTCGTCGATCAGGTCCTTTGCGGACAGGATCTCGTTGCGCTGCGATTTCAGCTCGAGCAGCATCTTGTTGAACGTATCGCCGAGCGAGGCGACATCGCCATCCGACGGCCTGACCGGAACCGCGACATCGAGATTGCCGGTCGCCACCTCGTCGGCGGCTCCGATAAGCTGGCGAATGGGGCGCACCAGACGGTCGGCGACAGCGATACCGGTCCAGATGGCGGACAGGATGATGATCAACGTCAGCGACAGATAGGGCAGCGCGAAGGCCACCTGCGAGGTGCGACGGTTGTCTTCCAGCCCGCGATATTCGTCGGTGTTTGACCTGACGATCTGCCGCGCCTTGATCACTTCCGGATCGACGAGGCGAATGGTGTAGAGATAGAGCCCTTCGATCTCGCGCAGCTTGACGATGGCGCCCATGATGTTGCGCGTTTTGGGCTCGATCAGCACCGGCTTGCCGTCGGAAGCGCTGGCAACCGCCCCTTCGGGCGGCTCGGGCATCGCGAAATCCGTATCGGTCTTGGCGCTCATGACAAACGAGCCGTCGGGCTTGATCAGTGCCGCATGGGCCAGTGACCGGCCCACTGCTTCCTTGTTCATCAGATCGAGAAAACCAGTGCGATCGAGACCGTAGAGCGAGCGCGACGAATCGAGATCGTAGGCCATCGACAACGTCGTTCCCTGCAGGTTGCGGGCATTCTCCTGGACATAGGCGTCGGCGATCGACAGCGACGAATTGACGATCGTCTTGGTGCGGATCTCGAACCAGCGGTCGAGGCCGATATCGAGCGTGATCGATGCGATGATGGCAACCATGATTGCGGGAATGGCGGCGACCAGAGCAAACATGGCGACGATGCGCACATGCAGCCGCGAGGCGGCCTTGCCATGCCGGCGCGCCATCAGGATGCGGTGGACTTCACGCCCGACCAGCGCAATGAGGAACAGGACGAAAGCGGCATTGAGGGCAATCAGCGCCAGCGTCGTCGATTCGTTCGGCGTGATCGGCGTGGCGCCGACGAGGATGGTGAACGAGATCGCCGCCGTCACCAGCGCGCCGACGACCGCGACGACGCCGGGCAATGCCAGCAGCCGGCGACCGTCACGCGTGCCGGGTTCGCTGAACAGCGGTTGTTTCTTTGTCGGTGCCTGCGAAGCCATGTCGCCGTCTAGAGCCATGATTGCGTCGGATGTATGCAACGCATTGTGGCGATTATGCAACAAGTGTGACCGAGACGGAAATCTTTCGCGAGCCGGTCCCCTGAAAAGAGAGCGGGCTCGGATGGGCTCAGCCCTGCCGCGACGATTTGTAGACGTTGACGCCGAGCTCGCGGATCTTCTTGCGCAGCGTGTTGCGGTTCAAGCCCAGCAATTCGGCGGCCTTGATCTGATTGCCGCGGGTGGCCGTCATAGAGGCCAGGACCAGCGGGTACTCGACCTCGGCCAGAATGCGCTGGTAGAGGCCGGCGGGTGGCAAATCGCCGGCAAAGGAGGCGAAATAGCGCTGCAGGAAATGCTCGGCCGCCTGGCCGATCGACAGGTCGTCGGGAATGAGGTTGCCGCCGCCCGGTACGACCGGACGTTCGCCGGTCTTGAGCTCGGCCTCGATGATCTCGGCGGAAATCTCGTCCTGCGAATAGAGCGCGGCGAGCCTGCGAACGAGGTTTTCCAGTTCGCGCACATTGCCAGGCCAGGGATAGCGCTTCATCAGTTCGATGCCGCCCGAGGAGATGCGCTTGGTCTGCAGACCTTCCATCTCGCCGAGCTTGAAGAAGTGGCGGACAAGATCCGGCACATCCTCGGAGCGCTCGCGCAGCGCCGGCAACCTGAGCGGCACGACGTTGAGGCGATAGAAGAGATCCTCGCGGAAAAGCCCCTGGTTGATCAGCGTGCGCAGATCCTTGTTGGTGGCGGCAACGATGCGCACGTCGGTCTTGATCGGTGTGCGTCCGCCAACCGTCGTGTATTCGCCCTGCTGCAGGACGCGCAGCAGGCGCGTCTGCGCTTCCATCGGCATGTCGCCGATCTCGTCGAGAAACAGCGTGCCGCCCTCGGCCTGCTCGAAGCGACCGGTGGAGCGGTTCTGCGCGCCGGTGAAAGCGCCCTTCTCGTGACCGAACAGTTCCGATTCGATCAGATCGCGCGGGATCGCGGCCATGTTGATGGCAACGAATGGGCCGCCGCGACGGCGGCCATATTCATGCAGCGCGCGCGCCACCAGTTCCTTGCCGGTGCCGGACTCGCCCGAAATCATCACCGTCAGGTCGGTCTGCATCATGCGCGCCAGCATGCGGTAGATGTCCTGCATGGCGGCCGAGCGGCCGACCAGCGGCATGGCGTCTGGCTGTTCTTCCGGCCGCGCATCGATCTTCGGCCGCCGCGGCTCGGAAAGCGCCCGGTTGACGATGTTGAGCAGTTCGGTCAGGTCGAACGGCTTCGGCAGATATTCATAGGCGCCGGTTTCGGATGCGCGGATCGCCGTCATGAACGTGTTCTGGGCGCTCATGACGATAACCGGCAGTTCCGGCCGCGCCTTCTTGATGCGCGGCAACATGTCGAACGCGTTTTCGTCCGGCATCACCACATCGGTGATGACCAGATCGCCTTCGCCAGCCGCCACCCAGCGCCACAATGTCGAGGCGTTGGACGTGACGCGCACCTCGTGACCGACGCGTGAAAGCGCCTGGTTGAGGACGGTGCGGATCGCCGCATCGTCGTCGGCGACGAGAATATTGCCGCGAACGGTCATTTGCGGTCTCCTTCACCGTCTTCATCGGCGCCGTATGACGTTTCTTTCCAAGCTGGCATCAGGATGCGGAATGTGGTCCCGCGCGGCGTCGATTCGCATTCGATGATGCCGCCATGCTCGCCGACGATCTTGGCGACCAGCGCCAGCCCCAACCCCGAGCCGTTCGGCTTGGTGGTGATGAACGGGTCGAACAGGATCGGCAAAATATCTTCCGAGACGCCGGAGCCATTGTCGCGCACGCAGAATTCCAGCGGCAGCGATACGCGGTCCTGCGTGCCCGGAACGGAAACGCGGATGCCCGGCCGGAAGGCGGTCGACAGCACGATCTCGCCCTGAGGATCGCTGCCGATCGCCTCAGCAGCATTCTTGACCAGGTTGAGGAACACCTGGATGAGTTGGTCACGGTTGGCAAACACCGGAGGCAATGAAGGATCGTAATCCTCCATTATCTTGATTCTCTTGGCAAAACCGTTCTTGGCAATTGCCTTCACATGATCGAGCACGACATGGATGTTGACGGGATAGCGATCGATCGGCCGCTCATCGGAAAACACTTCCATGCGATCGACCAGCGACACGATGCGGTCGGTCTCGTCGGTGATCAGCCGCGTGAGCGCGCGATCCTCGTCGGAAGCCGACAGTTCGAGCAACTGGGCAGCGCCGCGGATGCCGGAAAGCGGGTTCTTGATCTCATGGGCAAGCATCGCCGCCAGGCCGGTGACCGAGCGGGCCGCGCCGCGATGCGTCATCTGCCGGTCGATCTTGTCGGCCATCGACCGTTCCTGGAACATCACCACGACGGAGCCAGGATATTCCGACACCGGCGCGACGTAGAGATCGACGACCTTCTCGATTCCGAGGCGCGGCGACGACACGTCGACCCGGTACTCGTTGACGGGAGCCCGGCGCTCGCGCACCTGATCGACCAGCGTCAGCAGCGGGCTGCCGAATGGAATGAGTTTAGACAGTGTGTTGCGCGCCAGCATGGTTGCGCTGGAGCGAAAGAAGTCTTCCGCGTCGGCGTTGGCGAAGGTGATGAACCCTTCCTCGCTGATCATGATCACCGGGCGACGGATGGTGTTGAGCACGATCTGGGCGGCATCCGCCATTTCAGCGCTTTGGGCAGCGGCGGCATTCATGCGGCGCTCCGCAGGTTCAGGGGTTGCGGATCGCGCGAAAACACATCGCGCAGCAAGGCAATGACGCGCGCGGGCTCCAATGCGGTCAAAATAGCTTTTCGGCTGTCGTCGTCAGCGACACCGTTGGCATGACGATCAAGATACCATCCAAGATGCTTGCGCGCCTGGCGCAGGCCGCTTTCGATGCCATAGAGCGCCAGTATGTCCTCATAATGCGAGACGATGTAAGCGGCCAAGGCTTGCCGACTGTCGGGCATGCCGGGCACAGTCTCGTTCCGTGCGGCCGCAGCAATGCCGCCTGCGATCCAGGGCGCGCCATAGTGCGCACGCCCAACCATGACGGCGTCAGCGCCGGATTGATCGAGAATGTCGGCAGCTTCTGCCGGGGAGCAGACATCGCCATTGGCGACGACAGGAATAGACACGGCTTCCTTGACGCGGGCGATAGCGCGCCAATCGGCCTTGCCTTGATAGAATTGGCAGCGCGTGCGGCCATGTACGGTCACCATCTTGACGCCGGCCTGTTCGGCGCGACGCGCCAGCATCGGCGCGTTGAGCGCGCCTTCGTCCCAGCCGAGCCGCATCTTGACCGTCACCGGCACGTCGACCGCGCCGACAACGGCGTCGATCAGCGACAGCGCATGGTCGAGATCCAGCATCAATGCCGAGCCGGCGTAACCCCCGGTGACCTTCTTGGCCGGGCAGCCCATGTTGATGTCGATGATGTCGGCGCCCTCGCCGGCAGCGATTCTGGCACCTTCGGCCATGTGCGCCGCCTCGCGGCCGGCAAGCTGGACCATATGGACCGGCAGGCCGGAGTGGCGTATGCGCAGGTTAAAACCGGCCCTGCCCTTGGCCAGCTCGCCGCTCGCCACCATTTCGGACACGACCAGGCCGGCGCCATGCGCGTGGGCGCGTTGCCGGAACGGCTCGTCTGATATTCCCGACATTGGCGCGAGAAACACGCGATTGCGGATTCTCACGCCGCCAACGTCAAGCGACGTTGCCAATTTGGTCAAGTTAACCATGCACAAAAACCAAGCATGTTCATTCGTTGCACATTCTCTAGCCAGAACTGCAGCAAAGTGCAACGCGGAATGACGCCACATTAAGGCGCAATTGGGAAAATGCCGGGCTTCGGCTTTGGCTGGCGACCAAGGCGCCGTGCGTCCCTCAGCACGGGCAATGGCACGCTTGGGAATTTCATACTTAGCGCACGATCTTTCCTAAAACCGATTACACTTTTCGGGATCGTGCGCTAGGACCAGTCGGCATGACTGACGCAAGTGAAAATCGCGTTTCAAGTGAGGATGGCAAGGTCGCCGTGGTGATCGTTGCGGCTGGCCGCGGCGCGCGCGCCGGACAGGCCAATGGGCCGAAGCAATATCAACATATTGGCGGCTATGCCGTCATCGCACACACGCTGGAAATTTTTCTGTCCCACCCGAGAACCAGCGAGGTCGTCGTCGCCATCCATGCCGACGACCACGAGCTGTTCCGGGAGGCGGCGGGTGCCAACGCCGAACGGGTCATCCTCGTCATGGGCGGGGCGACAAGGCAGGCATCGGTCCGACTGGGACTGCTTGCGCTGAGAAGCCACGCGCCGGGGCGAGTCCTGATCCACGATGCCGTCCGTCCATTCGTCGACGCGGACCTGATCGATCGCACGATCGCTGCCATTGGCGAGCGCGAGGGGGCGTTGCCTGCCCTGCCCGTTGCCGACACGCTGAAGCGTGAGTCGGCCTCTGGCGTGGTTGGCGAAACCGTTTCCCGCAGCGGACTTCACACGGCGCAAACGCCACAGGGCTTTCCATTCTGGCCGATTCTTGCCGCGCACGAGAAAGCCCATCATCTTGGAAGACTGGATTTCACCGACGACGCCGCGATCGCCGAATGGGCGAATATTCCGGTCAACATCGTTCCAGGCTCCCCTGATAACGTCAAACTCACCTGGGCAAGGGATATTGCGATGGCGGACCAGCGGCTCTCCGGCGAACGCGTGCGCTTTCCCGACATCCGTACCGGCAATGGTTACGACGTGCATGCGTTCGAACCCGGCGACCATGTCACCCTGTGCGGCGTCGCCATTGCGCACGACAAGAAACTGTCCGGCCATTCCGACGCCGATGTCGGCCTGCACGCGTTGACCGATGCGCTGCTGGCGACCTGCGGCGCCGGCGACATCGGCACGCATTTTCCGCCGACCGACCCGCAGTGGAAAGGCGCTGCGTCCCGGATATTCGTCGAGCACGCGGCAAGGCTGGTGCGCGAGCGCGGCGGACGCATCGCCAATGCCGACATCACGCTGATCTGCGAGGCGCCGCGTGTCGGCCCGCATCGTGATGCGATGACCGCAGCCCTGTCGCGGATGCTGGCAATTTCACCGGACCGCATCTCGATCAAGGCGACAACCAACGAGAAGCTCGGCTTTATCGGGCGCGAGGAAGGCATAGCGGCGATCGCAACCGCCAGCGTGGTGTTTCCAGGCGAGGTGCCGGAATGAGTAGCAGCGAGCTGGCAAATGCCTTGCTGCAAGCCTGCCAGAAGCGCGGCATCATGCTGGCAACGGCGGAAAGCTGCACCGGCGGCATGATCATCGCCGCGTTGACCGACATCGCCGGCTCCTCCGCCGTCGTCGAGCGCGGCTTCATCACCTATTCCAACGAAGCCAAGATCGACATGCTCGGCGTCTCCGCCACCACGCTTGAGACGTACGGCGCGGTTTCGCGCGAGACGGCGATTGAAATGGCGAAAGGCGCGCTAGACCGTTCGCGCGCCGGGCTTACTCTGGCGGTCACCGGCATTGCCGGGCCCGGCGGCGGTTCCACGGAAAAACCGGTCGGCCTGGTCTGGTTCTGTGTCGGGCTGGGCGGTCAGGCCGTGACCGTCGAACGCAAGATATTTGCCGACAAAGGTCGCGATTTCATCCGCCGCGAAACGGTCCGGCACGCGTTGGAACTGGGTCTGCGCGCGCTTGGCCAGAGTCAGGCCGAAGGTGCTGCACCGTAGATGACGTCGGCGCGCTTCTCGAAAGCCTCGGCGAACATGCGGAAAGCACGGTCGAACATGGTTCCCATCACGGCGCCCAGAATGCTGCTCTTGAACTCGTAGTCGATGAAGAAGCGGACCGTGCAGCCGGCGCCGCCGTCGGGCTCGAAACGCCAGACATTGCTCAGATATTTGAACGGGCCATCGATGTATTTCACGTCGATGGTGTTCTCGTCGGGCTTCAACAGCACCTGCGTCGTGAAGGTTTCGCGGATCGCCTTGTAGCCGATGGTCATGTCGGCGAGGAGAACCGTGCGCCCGTCACGCTCCTTGCGCGAGCGAACCGTCAGCGCCTCGCAAAGCGGCAGGAATTGCGGATAGGATTCTACATCGGCGACCAGCGCGAACATCTGGTCCGGCGTATGGGATACGCGGCGGGTGGCTTCAAACTTTGGCACGAAACCGGCTCCAAAGCCCGTCGCGGCGACGCAGATTCATGCGACGCGCTTTGGATTCGTTGTTTTTATGCATGTCGTTCTCCCAAAACCGAGGTCACTTTGGGCGACATGCACTAAAGCGATTTCCTGAGAGCCGCTTCCCGGGCGGCGCGCAGCCGGGCGAAATCGTCGCCGGCATGATGCGACGAGCGCGTCAGCGGGCTTGACGCCACCAGCAGGAAACCCTTGGTCCGGCCGATCGTCTCGAACGATTTGAACTCCTCCGGCGTGACGAAGCGGATCACCGGATGATGCTTCTTCGACGGCTGCAGATACTGGCCAATGGTCATGAAGTCGACATTGGCCGAACGCAGATCGTCCATCAGTTGCAGGATTTCGTTCCGCTCCTCGCCGAGACCCACCATGATGCCGGACTTGGTGAAGATCGACGGGTCGAGTTCCTTGACCCGCTGCAACAGCCTGATCGAATGGAAGTAGCGGGCGCCCGGACGAACCGTCAGGTAGTTCGACGGCACGGTTTCGAGATTGTGGTTGAAGACGTCGGGCTTGGCCGCCACGACGATCTCCAGCGCGCCATCCTTGCGCAGGAAGTCGGGCGTCAGGATTTCGATCGTCGTCGACGGCGTCGCGGCCCTGATGGCGCGGATGACCTCGGCGAAATGCCGCGCACCGCCATCGGCGAGATCGTCACGGTCGACCGAGGTGATCACGACATGCGTCAGCCCCATCTGCTTGACGGCGTGCGCGACGCGGGCCGGCTCATCGGGATCGAGTGCTGTCGGAATTCCGGTGGCGACGTTGCAGAAGGCACAGGCGCGCGTGCAGATTTCGCCCATGATCATGAAGGTGGCGTGCTTCTTCTCCCAGCACTCGCCGATGTTGGGGCAGCCGGCTTCTTCGCAGACTGTCACCAGCTTGTTCGACTTCACGATTTCGCGCGTTTCGGCATAGCCCTTCGACATCGGCGCCTTGACGCGGATCCAGTCCGGCTTGCGCAGCACGTCCTGGTCCGGCTTGTGCGCCTTTTCCGGATGCCGCAAGCGCGGAGCGTTGGCAATCGTATCGAGGACAGTGACCATCGGGAAACCTGGTTCGTTCGCGATCGCCTGTCGGGCGTTCGCTGTCATGACGTCATCTAAGACTTTTCAGCCCAAAGAAAAAGGCCGCGGCGGTGCATGCCGCAACAGCCTTTTTCGCATAGCAGATATTCAGCGGGGTTAACGGCGCACCAGGCGCCCTGCCCAGATCAGCAGGCAGGCACCGATAAAGCCGGTGATCAGGTAGGCAGTCCAGCCGACGCCGAACGGACCGAGATTGAGTGCCTGCAGAATGGCGTTCAGTACGATCGCGCCGACGATACCCAAAATAATGTTCATGAAGATGCCGGTGTTGCTCTTCATGACCATCTCGGCAAACCAACCCGCCAGCCCGCCGATGATGATGGCTGCGATCCAGCCCACGCCATTCACGTCCATACGTCCTCTCCTTGCACGAGTGAAAATGCATCCGGAAACGAACTGCTTTGCCGTCGAGATCCCGCAGCTTGAGCGATTGAGTCTCGTGCGGCCAATCTATCATGCGTTCAGCGCGCGACCATAGGCGTCGAGCACGCTTTCCTTCATCATTTCCGACAGCGTCGGGTGGGGGAAGATGGTGTGCATCAACTCTTCCTCGGTCGTTTCGAGGTTCATCGCCACGACAAAGCCCTGGATCAGCTCGGTCACTTCGGCGCCGACCATATGCGCACCAAGCAACTGACCGGTCTTCTTGTCGAAGATGGTCTTGATGAACCCCTGGTCCTCGCCGAGCGCGATGGCCTTGCCATTGGCGGCGAACTGAAAGCGTCCGACGCGGATGTCCTTGCCCTCGGCCTTGGCCTTCGCTTCCGTCAGGCCGACGGAGGCGACCTGCGGATTGCAATAGGTGCAGCCTGGAATCTTGAGCTTGTCGGTGGCATGCACGCCAGGGAAATTGGCAATCTTTTCAACGCACACCACGCCCTCATGCTCGGCCTTGTGGGCAAGCATCGGCGGGCCGGCGACATCGCCGATGGCATAGATGCCGGGCACATTGGTGTTGCCGTAACCGTCGATGACGATGCAGCCGCGCTCGGTCTTCACGCCGAGCGCCTCAAGGCCAAGATTCTCGATGTTGCCCTGCACGCCAACCGCCGAGATCATGCGGTCGGCGGTGATCTTCTCGACCTTGCCGTCCTTCATCTCGACATGCGCGGTGACCGAGTTGGCACCCTTCTCGACCTTGGTCACCTTGGCTTCTAGGATGATCTTCATGCCTTGCTTCTCGAACTGCTTTTGCGCGAATTTCGAGACTTCGGCGTCCTCGACCGGCATCACTGCAGGCAACAGTTCGACGACTGTCACATCGGCACCCATGGTGCGGTAGAACGAGGCGAATTCAATGCCGATGGCGCCGGAGCCCATGACCAGCAGCGACTTCGGCATCTCCTTCGGCACCATGGCCTCAAAATAGGTCCAGATCAGCTTGCCGTCGGGCTCGATGCCGGGCAGCGCACGTGGCCGGGCGCCGGTGGCCAGGATGATGTGCTTGGCGCCATAGGTGCCCTCAGCCTTGACGCCTTTCGGCATCGGCGGCTGCGGCTCCATCGGCTTCTTGGCCGTCTTGGACACGACGATCTCACCCAATTTGTCGCCTGAAGGAGCCTTGGACAGCTTGGCCTCGCCCCAGATGACGTCGACCTTGTTCTTCTTCATCAGGAAGGCTACGCCGCCATTGAGCCGCAGCGACACTTTCCGCGATCGGTCGACCACGGCCGACGTGTCGACGCTGACCTTGCCGTCTAGCTTCAGTCCGTAATCCTTCAGATGATCCGAATAATGCATGATCTCGGCCGAGCGCAGGAGCGCCTTGGTCGGTATGCAGCCCCAATTTAGGCAGATGCCGCCGAGATGCTCGCGCTCGATGATCGCCGTCTTGAAACCGAGCTGGGCGGAACGCACCGCCGTGACATAGCCGCCGGGGCCGGAGCCGATGATGATGACGTCATAGTTCTCAGCCACGGTTTTCTCCTTGATTCACAGTTCCAGCATGACGCGCACGAGCGGCGTCAGTGCCTTGCCGATGTTCCGCGTGTTTTCTGCATCGAGGTGGACGCCGTCGAGCGGGGTGGTTTGCGCCACGGTGCCAGCGTCGAAGAAGCCGCAACCGGCCTCATCGGCAAGGGCAGCGTAGAGCGGCGCCAGCCGGGTCGAAGCGTCGTCACCGCCGGCAAACATTTCCTTGAATTCGGCATTGTCGGTGCGGCTGACCACAGGCGGCGAAACGATCAGGATCTGCGGCGCCGACCAGTCGAATGGATAGTCGTGGCCGCGCACGATGTCGATCAGCCGCTGGATGCCTTGCTTGGCCGCTACCGGGTTGCCATGGATCCATGGCTTCATGTCGTTGGCGCCGAGCATGAAGACGATAAGATCAATCGGCGCATGCGTTGTCAGGACCGTTGGCAGCAGCCTGGCGCCGTTGCGATCGGCACCGGCCAGATGATCGTCGAAAGCCGTGGTGCGGCCATTGAGGCCTTCGGCAACGACTTCGGCGGCATCGCCGAGCCCCGCCTGCAGCACGCTTGGCCAGCGGTCTTCAAGCGGGTGGCGGCCACCTTCGGCGTTGTAGCCCCAGGTCAGCGAGTCGCCGTAGCAAAGAACCGTCTTCATGCGCTCACCTGTGCGTTAATCAAACCGCGTCTCAACCGCCAGCGCACGAACAGCCAATCACGAAGGCGGAAAGGCCGGTGAAGACTATCCGCACCGCCCTCTCCCTTCCTAGACAAGCATGCCCATCGGGTTCTCGATCAATCGCTTGAACGCGACCAGCAATTCGGCACCCAGCGCACCGTCGACGGCACGATGGTCGGTCGATAGCGTCACCGACATCACGGTGGCGATTTTGATCTCGCCGTTCTTGACCACTGCCCGCTCCTCGCCGGCGCCGACCGCCAGGATGGTTGCGTGCGGCGGGTTGATGACGGCGGCAAAGTCCTTGATGCCGAACATGCCGAGATTGGACACCGCCGTGGTGCCGCCCTGGTACTCTTCCGGCTTCAGCTTGCGGCTGCGGGCGCGGCTGGCCAGATCCTTCATCTCGTTGGAAATGGTGGATAGCGTCTTTTCGTCCGCCTTGCGGATGATCGGCGTGATCAGCCCACCGGGGATCGACACGGCAACGCCGACATCGGCATGCTTGTGCTTGACCATGGCGCTTTCCGTCCACGAGGCATTGGCATCCGGCACCGCCTTCAGCGCCATCGCCATCGCCTTGATGACCATGTCGTTGACCGACAGCTTGTAGGCAGGAGCGTCACCCTTGTCGGTCTTCTTCACCGGCGCTGCCGCATTGATCTGCGTACGCAGAGCCAGCAGTGCATCGAGTTCGCAGTCGAGCGTCAGGTAGAAATGCGGGATGGTGGTCTTGGCCTCGACCAGACGCCGGGCGATGGTCTTGCGCATGTTGTCATGCGGGACGAGTTCGTAGGAGCCCTGCTCGAACAGCTTCAGCACCTGATCGTCCGACATCGCTTTCACCGCAGGGGCAGCAGCCGGCGCGCCGGCGGGCGCGGCCTTGGCGGCAGGCGCCTTGGCACCGCCACCGGCAATCGCCGCGTCGACATCGGCCTTGACCACGCGGCCATGGGGGCCGGTGCCCGTCACGGCAGACACGTCGACGCCGGCATCCCTGGCGATGCGGCGTGCGAGCGGCGAGGCGAAGGTACGCTCGCCAGTTGCATGGCCGTTGGCAACCGGAGCCGACTCTGCCTTGGGGGCGGTTGCAGCAGGCTCGGCCTTTGGTGTCCCGGCCTTCGGTGCTTCAGCCTTGGGAGCCTCTGCTTTCGGCGCCTCCGCTTTCGCTGGTTCGGCAGCTCCACCGTTCTTCGCAGCAGCCGCTGCGTCCTCGCCTTCGGCGGCGAGGACGGCAATCAGCGCATTGACTTTCACGCCTTCGGTGCCGGCGGGAACGACGAGCTTTGCAACGGTGCCTTCATCGACGGCCTCGACTTCCATCGTCGCCTTGTCGGTCTCGATCTCGGCTATGACATCGCCCGGCGAAACCTTGTCGCCTTCCTTGACGAGCCATTTGGAGACATTGCCCTCTTCCATCGTGGGCGACAGGGCCGGCATGGTGATGTTGATTGGCATTTTGTCCTCCCGCCCGATTCAGCGATACGTGACGGCTTTGACCGCCTCGATGACCTCGCCGACATTCGGCAAAGCCAGCTTTTCGAGGTTGGCCGCATAGGGCATCGGCACATCCTTGCCGGCAATGGTGATCACCGGAGCGTCGAGGAAGTCGAAGGCGCGCTGCGACACCTGGTTGGCGATATGGTCGCCGACCGAACTCTGCGGGTAGCCTTCCTCCACCACAACCAACCGGTTGGTCTTCTTGACCGAGGCGATGATGGTGTCGAGGTCGAGCGGCCGGATGGTCCTGAGATCGATGATCTCGACGTCGATGCCCAGGCCGCGCAGTTCGGCCTCTGCCTTCAACGCATAGGTCATGCCGATGCCGAAAGAGACGATAGTGACGTCCTTGCCAGTCTTGTGGATGCGCGCCTTGCCGATCGGCAACACGAAATCGTCCAGCTTAGGGACGTCGAAGGACTGCCCGTAAAGGATTTCGTTCTCGAGGAAGATAATCGGGTTCGGGTCGCGGATCGCCGCCTTGAGCAAGCCCTTGGCGTCGGCGGCGGTGTAAGGCATCACCACTTTCAGGCCTGGAATGTGGCTGTACCAAGCGGCGTAGCACTGCGAGTGCTGGGCAGCGACCCTGGCAGCAGCGCCGTTCGGTCCACGGAACACGATCGGCGCGCCCATCTGGCCGCCCGACATATAGAGCGTCTTGGCGGCGGAGTTGATGATCTGGTCGATCGCCTGCATGGCGAAGTTGAAGGTCATGAACTCGACGATCGGCTTCAGGCCGGCCATCGCCGCACCGACGCCGACGCCGGCAAAGCCGTGCTCGGTGATCGGTGTGTCGACGACACGGCGTGGTCCGAATTCCTGCAGCAGGCCTTGCGTGATCTTGTAGGCGCCTTGGTACTCGGCGACCTCCTCGCCCATGACAAAAACATCGGCGTCGCGGCGCATTTCCTCGGCCATCGCATCGCGCAGTGCTTCGCGCACCGTGGTGGAGACCATTTCCGTGCCGGCGGGAATATCCGGATCGGCGGCGATCTCGGTCTTCGGAGCGGCAGCGACCGGTGCGGCGGCGGGCTTTGCGGCCTCCGCCTTGTCCTTGGCGACTGGAGCCTCGGCTTTATCAGGCGCTTCCGCCTTGGCGGGAGCCGCGGACTTGCCGATATCTCCGGCGCTTTCGCCATCCTGCAGCAGCACTGCGATCGGGGTGTTGACCTTGACGCCTTCGGTGCCGGCGGCAATCAGGATCTTGCCCAGCGTGCCTTCGTCAACGGCTTCGACTTCCATCGTCGCCTTGTCAGTCTCGATCTCGGCGATGACGTCGCCGGCGACGACCTTGTCGCCCTCGTTCTTCAACCACTTGGAAAGATTGCCCTCTTCCATGGTCGGCGAGAGAGCGGGCATGAGAATTTCTATCGGCATGTCCTTGCCCTCCCGTTACAATACAATGTCGGTCCAGAGCTCGGACGGATCCGGCTCCGCGTCGTGCTGGGCAAATTCGGCGGCATCCGCAACGATGTCGCGAACCTCCTTGTCGATGGCCTTCAGCTCATCCTCGGTCGCCCACTTCTTCTCGGTCAACCGCGCCTTGACCTGCTCGATCGGGTCATGGTCCGAGCGCATCTTCTGCACCTCTTCCTTGGAGCGGTATTTCGCCGGGTCGGACATCGAGTGACCGCGGTAGCGGTAGGTCTGCATTTCGAGAATGATCGGCCCGTTGCCGGCGCGACACCATTCCGTCGCCTGATCGCCCGCTGCCTTCACGGCGCGCACATCCATGCCGTCGACCTGGATGCCTGGAATCTTGAAGGAGGCGCCGCGATGCGAAAAATTGGTTTCCGCCGAGGAGCGCGAAACCGAGGTGCCCATGGCGTAGCGATTGTTCTCGATGATGTAGATCACCGGCAGCTTCCACAGCGAGGCCATGTTGAAGCTTTCATAGACCTGGCCCTGATTGGCCGCACCGTCGCCGAAATAGGTCAGCGAGACATTGTTGTTGTCGCGGTAGCGGTTGGCGAAGGCCAGCCCGGTGCCGAGCGACACCTGCGCGCCGACGATGCCGTGGCCACCGTAAAAATGCTTTTCCTTGGAGAACATGTGCATGGAGCCGCCCTTGCCCCGTGACAGGCCGCCGCGACGTCCGGTCAGCTCGGCCATGACGCCGCGTGGCGACAGTTCCATAGCCAGCATGTGGCCATGGTCGCGATAGGCGGTGATCATCTGATCGCCGTCGATAAGCGCCATCTTCATGCCGGTCACGACCGCTTCCTGGCCGATGTAGAGGTGGCAGAAGCCGCCAATGAAACCCATGCCGTAAAGCTGGCCGGCCTTTTCCTCGAAACGACGGATGAGCAGCATGTGTCGGTAGGCGGCGAGCTCTTCGTCCTTGGTGAATTCGGAAGGCTTGGGAGCCGAAAGCCCCGATTTACCGTCGGATTTGGATTTGGCAGGCGCTTTTCTGGCGGCGGTAGCCATGCATCACTCCCTATTGGCGTCTCTTTGTGGACATTTGAGCAAGATGAAATCTGCCCCGGGGAGATCAGCTCCTCCCCACCGATTTGCGGGAGGCTAACACGCGTCAGCGCGTTGCGCCATGCCGAAATTGCATAGCTGGCATGCGCCTAAGCGATTAAAATCATTGAAAATATTGGCGATTAACTCAATATCGGTTATTTCCCTGAGGCCGGCAACATGATGGTGATTTCATCAGCCTGGGACAAATTGAGCGCCTTGCGCGCCTGCTCGTCGAGCATGTCCTTCTCAAGCGTGCCTTCATGCATGAGCCGAACACGCCGCTCGAGTTCCATCCGACGCGCTTTGATCGCATCGAGCTGGCTTTGCAGCGCAACCGTTTGGGCTTCCAGCTGGTATTTCGAGTTGATGCCGAATTCGCCATGATAGGCATGAAAGCCGAAATAGGCCAGGAACGCCGCGCAGAGCGAGGGGATGATCAGCCGGCCGGTGTTTCTCTGCTTGTGCTGACGCGTCCACATCGCTCGAATCCTCGCAGCCGCGAACTCAGGCGGCTCAGGATCTTTTCGCCCGATTGTGCTTAACGGACGGTTACGGATGACGGGCTTAGCGACCGCCGAAATGAAAAAGGGCAGGAATGCCCCGCCCTTTCATCCAATATACAGGGATTCCAGGTGTTCGGGATCAGCCCTTGACTACCGACTTGCCGGCATAGCTTGCCTGCTTGCCAAGCTGTTCCTCGATGCGGATCAGCTGGTTGTATTTGGCCATGCGGTCCGAGCGCGACAGCGAGCCGGTCTTGATCTGTCCGCAATTGGTGGCAACGGCGAGATCGGCGATCGTCGAATCCTCGGTTTCGCCCGAACGGTGCGACATGACGGCGGTGTAGCCGGCCTTGTGCGCGGTCTCGACGGCGTCGAGCGTTTCCGTCAGCGAGCCGATCTGATTGACCTTGACCAGGATCGAATTGGCAACACCCATGCGGATGCCGTCGCGCAGCCGTGCGGTGTTGGTGACGAACAAATCGTCGCCGACCAGCTGGGTCTTCTTGCCGATCAGGTCGGTGAGGTACTTCCAGCCTTCCCAGTCGTCCTCGGCCAGGCCATCCTCGATCGAGATGATAGGATAGTCGGCGGCGAGCTTGGCCAGGTATTTGGCCTGGGCCTTGGGGTCGCGCGTCTTCTTCTCGCCTTCATAGACATAATTGCTGTCCTTGAAGAACTCGGTCGCGGCGCAATCGAGACCGAGCGCAATCTCTTCGCCTGGCTTGAAGCCGGCCTGCTCGATCGATTCCATGATGAAATCGAGCGCCACTGGCGCACTCTTCAGGTTCGGGGCAAAGCCGCCCTCGTCGCCGACATTGGTGTTGTGACCGGCGTCCTTCAGCTTCTTGCGCAGCGTGTGGAATATCTCCGATCCCCAGCGAACACCTTCGCGCAGCGTCGGCGCGCCGATCGGCAGGATCATGAATTCCTGAAAGTCGATCGGATTGTCGGCATGGGCGCCACCATTGATGATGTTCATCATCGGCACCGGCAGGACATGCGCCTTGGTGCCGCCGACATAGCGGTAGAGCGGCAGGCCAGCGGCTTCGGCCGCTGCCTTGGCCACCGCCAGCGACACGCCGAGAATGGCATTGGCGCCGAGGCGGCTCTTGTTGGGCGTGCCGTCAAGCTCGATCATGGTCTGGTCGATATGGATCTGGTTTTCGGCTTCCATGCCGCCGATCGCCTCGAACAGCTCGCCGTTGACCGCTTCAACGGCCTTGAGCACGCCCTTGCCGAGATAGCGGGCGCCGCCGTCACGCAGTTCGACGGCCTCGTGAGCGCCGGTCGAAGCGCCCGATGGCACCGCCGCGCGGCCCATCGAGCCGTCTTCGAGAATGACATCGACCTCGACGGTCGGATTTCCACGGCTGTCCAGGATTTCACGCCCGACAATGTCGACGATGGCGGTCATTGCAATGTCCTCGATTGATCTGAAGAAGCGTCGCGCCCGTCTTAGCCAAAGTGCTGCAAAAGGCAATCGGCCGGCGCGCAATTTTTGGGCGACATGCACCACGATTCACGAAGCGCAAATCGCTGTCATCATAAGTCATGTGCGGCAGGGCCGCTTCCGGCTATGGTGCGGGTGCGCGGGGCGAAACAGGAGGAGTTTCGCCATGTCTCAGTTGAGTGGTATCGTGTGTCTGTTCCTGATCGCGGCTGCGTTCCTGACGTCGTGCGACAACCAGCAGTCGCCGCCCAAGGCGATGGCCCCCTTGCAGATCAGCAAATAGCTGCTGCATCAAACAAAATGGCCCCGTCGAGACGGGGCCATTTTGTTTGAGCCGTCAATGCCAGTAGGGCGTGACCTTGTAGTAGTCGTAGGATGCGTCGCGAGCGATCTCGCCATCCGCGCCGGCCAGTTCATTGATCGAATAGGCAGGTGCGGCCTTCAACTGCTCCTTGGAGAACGGTACGACATAGCCGCCCTTGTCCTCGTCATAGTCGAGGCTCGCCCACGGTATCGCGTGATACTTCTCGCCGATGCCGAGGAAGCCGCCAAAACCGATCACCGCGAACATGATGCCGTTCGACATCTTGTCGAGCATGACGTCCTGAATGGTGCCGATACTTCTGCCTTCGGTGTTGTAGACCGACGTGCCGATGACTCGCGAAGCCGCGATAGCTTCGGTGTGGCCAGTCTGGGTTGTCATGGTCTTGCTCCTCATTGTCGTTGAACTCTGCTTGGACAATGAGGGCTGCGGGCGAAGGTTCCCGACTTTTTCGGCGGCCGCCGGTCACTCCGCGAGGATGAAAGTGACCTTCATGTTAACGCGATAGGCGGCGATCTTGCCGTCCTGGACGACGATCTTCTGATCCTGGATCCAAGCACCTTCGACGTTCTTCAGGGTTTTCGATGCTCGCGCAATCCCCTGTTCGATGGCGTCTTGAAAGCTCTTCTTCGACGACGACGTGATTTCGGTGACGCGGGCGACGGACATGGCTTCCTCCTGCCAAAGCGCTCATTTGCCAGGCAAAGCGTACAGCCGGCCCATGCCTTCCACAAGCGCCGGCAGTCGGAGAGGATGCGTCTGGCTTAGTGACCCTTGGCGATGCGATCGAATGCCATCAGCCGTTCGAGCAGGGCCGGCATGTCCTTCAGCGGCAGCATGTTCGGGCCGTCGGATGAGGTCGAATTGTCCGGATCCTGGTGGGTTTCGATGAACACGCCGGCAACGCCGACAGCGACGGCGGCGCGGGCCAGAGTCTCGACAAAGCGGCGCTCGCCGCCCGAGGAACCACCCTGCCCGCCCGGCTGCTGTACCGAATGCGTGGCGTCGAAGATCACCGGCGCGCCGATCTCGGCCATGACAGGCAAAGCGCGCATGTCGGACACCAGCGTATTGTAGCCGAAGGAAGCGCCGCGCTCGGTGGTCAGCACATTGGCATTGCCGGAACCGGTGATCTTGGCGACGACGTTCTTCATGTCCCAAGGGGCTAGGAACTGTCCCTTCTTCACGTTGATGACCTTGCCGGTCCTGGCGGCGGCGACCAGCATGTCGGTCTGGCGTGACAGGAAAGCCGGAATTTGCAGGACGTCGACATGCGGCGCGACGATGGCGCACTGCTCCTCTGTGTGGACATCGGTCAGCACGGAAAGCGAAAATTCCTTGCGCAGTTCGTCGAAAACGGGAAGGGCTGCATCCATGCCGGCACCCCGCGTCGCCGACAGCGAGGTGCGGTTGGCCTTGTCGTAGCTGGTCTTGTAGACGAGGCCTATGCCGAGCTTGCCGGTCAGCTCCTTCAGCGCGCCGGCCATGTCGAAGGCATGCTGGCGCGATTCAAACTGGCAAGGGCCGGCTATCAGCGACAAAGCCGCGTTGTTGTCGAACACGACATTGCCGACGGTTACCGACGAATTGGGCGCCAGGGGTTTGCTCATGGGATCTCCCGGAAGACGAAGGCCGCGCCCTGTCCGGGTGCAGGCTGCACGACGATATCATGGCCGGCTATATCGTGTTGGATGGAATTGGCTGCAAGCAGCCTCGATGTCACATCGGCGCTCCGGACCGAAAAGACGACCGCGGCGAAGCGAAGGTTCGTCGGCCGGCCGGCAGGCAGGCCGTAACGCGCGGTGAAAGATGCTGGGTCGAGCACGCTCAAACCTGCATTCGGCAAGTGAAATGCGCCGCCCTGGCCATCGGCGGTCGGATCGCCCACCGCCACCGAAATCAATCCATGCTGTTCGGCAGGTTGATCGCTGACCGCCACGATCTCGACAATTCCAGTGGCGCCGTTGGCGTGCGCCTGCGAAGCTGAACGGTCCACATCAGGCGCGTTGACCCGCTCGCAGGCAAACAGGAAGGCGTCCGTGGCCTTGGCTCCCGCTGCAAAGGCGAGCTTGAACGATGCGATGTCGCTTTTCCCCGCCGAGTCCATGAAGGCGCGCGAAAAGCTCAGCATGTGTCCCGCCGAGATGCCGGCCGCGAGGTAGCGCGCATGGTCTTCATCCGCGTTGCCGGTACCCAGGACCACGGCGGAAAATCCCTCGCCGCCATGGTTGTTGCGATAGAGCCGGTCGCGCGCGACGAACACATTGCCATCGGCAATGGCTGTCGTCGCCACTTGTCCATCGCCAATTGCGAGCGGTTCGAGATAGGTGCCGTCGGCGAGGAACACACAACAGTTTTCGGTCCCGAAGGGATGTATCCCGGTCGGAGCAACAACGAAGCCGAGCGAGGTAAGCCGGGCGCGCGCCACATCAAGCTTCTGCGTGGGCAGCACCAGGTGATCGAGCGGATGGGTGCCGGCAGCTGTGTTTCGGGTCATGCAGGCGCGATGTGCATCATTCTGCAAGGCGGTTCAAGGCTTGATCGCAATCGCGGCCGGAGCGTAGTCTCGATCAGCTCCCGGCGATGACATCGGCCGAATAACGAAGTTCTCGCATTGGTTTGACCTTGCTGGTGGTCCGCGCATAGAGCGGGTGCGCCTTGTAGGCGGCCAGCGCGGCGGCATCGGCGAATTCCGCATAAACGACCACATCGACCTCGTCCGACAGTGGATCCACCTTGGTGTTCAGCGTCACTTCAAAGAGGCTGGAATGAGGAATGTCGCCGAGCGCAAGCAGGCCCGCGCGCACCGCCTCCACATCCTCTTTGCGCCGCGCGCTGAAGAAAACGATATGCCGGATCAACGCCGCCTCCTCGATCTAAATGCCGGAGGTCTTTTGTGACGGCATGACGGTGGCGTCAATCGACAAGGATGTCGCGGCTGCCGGTGATTCGCATGGACGCTAGATATTGCTGGTGACGGACCGCACGACGTGCGTGGCACCCCTCACCGTGGAGTCGAGATACCGGCCCTGATTGTATATGCCATCCCAGATCAGGAAAAACGCGACGGCGGCAATGACGGCTACATAACGCATGGCTAAATCTATCGCATAGGTCATGCCGCAGCCATAGTGTTTTTGGCGCGTTCGGCCTTTGCTGCGCAAAAAGTCAGATACACCGCCGACAAGCGCCAATCACTTGGCACAGCCCGGCTTGCAGCCTGCCTCTTGAAGTTCTCCCTCATGACGTGGAAGATTGCCGCAGGGGTTCACTGGGAAGCGCTGAAGCTCAGGCGAAAAAAGGGCGCGCGCTTTCGTTCGAAACCGCCGATCGCGGAACCGGTCAGCTACCGGGATCAGGCAACAGCGTTCGAACCTGGCGAATGAACCGCGAGAACCGGTGCTCGGCAATTTGCGCCGATACCGCGGAGGTCAGGGACGCGTGAGATGGCACACCAAGAACATCATGGCATTGCGTTGAGCGACGCGGTCAGGCTCGACGAATTCAATTTCGCCGAGATCGTCAAGGGTCTACCGGCCAAGGCGCGCATGGTGCTGTCGGCGGCGATGAACCTGCCGCGCGGTTCGCTAAAGGTCAGAATGCCCGACGGTCGCGCCGTCCTCGTCGGCGGCAAGGGACCCGGCCCGGACGCCGAACTGGTGCTCAAGAATTGGCGACTGCCCGGCCGCGCCTTTTCCGGCGGCACGATCGGCGTGGCCGAATCCTACATGGATGGTGATTGGGATAGCCCCGATGTGACCAGTTTCCTGGAGCTGTTCGTGATCAATTCGACCATCGGCGAGCGTATCGCGGGTGGCGCCAACTGGCTGATCAACACCGTCCAGCGCATTCGCCACTGGTTCAACCAGAACACACGCACCGGCTCGGCGCGCAACATCTCGGCGCATTACGACCTTGGCAACGCCTTCTATAAGCAATGGCTCGATCCGAGCATGACCTATTCCTCAGCACTCTACACGACCGGTGCCAACGACCTCGAAGGCGCCCAGGCCGCCAAATATCGCGCGCTGGCGAAGGACATAGGCATCGGCCCGAAGGACCACGTGCTGGAAATCGGCTGCGGTTGGGGTGGCTTCGCCGAATTCGCGGCGCGCGAGATCGGTTGTCGGGTGACCGGGCTGACGATCAGCCGCGAGCAGCATGACTTCGCTACGGCGCGCATCGCCAAGGCCGGGCTTGACGATAAGGTCGACATCAAGCTGCAGGATTATCGCGACGAAACCGGCACCTATGACCGCATTGCCTCGATCGAGATGTTCGAGGCCGTCGGCGAGAAATACTGGCCGGTGTTCTTCAGCAAGATGAAGGCATGCCTGAAGCCCGGCGGCACGGCAGGCCTGCAGATCATCACCATCAACGAAGCTTCCTACGACACCTATCGCGCCAGGCCGGATTTCATCCAGCGCTACGTGTTCCCAGGTGGCATGCTGCCTACGCCATCGATCCTGAAATCACTCGGCAAAGATCACGGTCTTGCCCATCTGCGCGAGCGCATCTTTCCGGACGACTACGCGCGCACGCTCGCCGAATGGCGTCTCAGGTTCTGGGCCTCATGGGAGAAGATCGTCCCGCTCGGCTTCGACGATCGCTTCAAGAAGCTCTGGGAGTTCTACTTGCATTATTGCGAGGCCGGATTCCGCGCCAGCTACATCGACGTGCGCCAGGTGGTCTACAAGGCGTAGGTCGACGCCGCCGTGACGGCATGGAATCGAGCTTCGAACAGCAGTGGTCAGAGCAGGATGCGGTATTTCGCGAAGCCTGCCTCGCCCTCGCCCGCCGCTTCGATCTTCAGCGATTTCACCTGCGCAATGAAATCCTTCGCCTTGGCGCCGGTTTCGAACACCACGCTGGTTCCAGGCATCGGCACGAACGACCAGTTATCGTCCGCAGACGGGTTGATCGTGCCCTCGCTGACGATGTAACGAACGATGACGTCGCGATTGGTGTCCGGCGCTTCGTAGATGATCTTCGAAGCATCGATGTCAGGGAAATTGCCACCGCCGCCGGCACGATAATTGTTGGTCGCGACGACGAATTTCTGTTTGGGATCAATTGGTTTTCTGTCGAACATCAAGTCGACGATACGATTGGCGCCAGCATTCGCCAGCCCGCCCTTGGCATCATATTTCGGCGGCTGCGACAGGTCTATCCTGTAGGTGACGCCATCGATGACGTCGAAGTTGTAGGACGGGAAGTCGGTGTTGATGAGGGCCTGGTCGGCTCTCCCTGGCTCGATCCGGTTGAAGATGCCGGCCGACATTTCCAGCCATTCCTTGACCTCAGCCCCGGTGATTTCGACCGCGCGCACGGTGTTGGGATAGAGATAGAGGTCGGCAACGTTCTTGATGGCGATGTCGCCTGCAGGCACGTCGGTATAGTAGTCGGCGCCGTTGCGTCCGCCGGCCTTGAAGGGAGCTGCGGCCGACAGCAGCGGCAGGTCCTTCCATTGCGTGTTCTTGAGAATATCCCTGAGATACCAGGTCTGCGCCTGGCTGACGACCTGCACCGACGGATCGTCGGCGACCAGCGCGAAATAGGAATAGAGCGGCGCGGAGGTCTTGCCGACCGGCCGACGCACATAGGCCAGCGTCGCCTGGTGGTCCTGTTCGAGTGCCGCGATGATGCGGTTGTCGTCCGGGACAGTCGGCTTGTTCTTGTTGTCGACGCGTTCGAAGATCGGCCGCGCCTCCGAGGTGGCTGAAACGACCTTCCATTTCGACCCGTCGCGCTCCAGCATCAGGTCGATCAGTCCCATATGCGAACCCCAGAAGCCACCCATGACGGCGGGCTTGCCCTGCAGCGTGCCTTTCTGCGTGTCGACGCCCTCAAGCGACTGGAAGTCCTTCTTGCCGGGGAACACCAGATGCTGGTGACCGGTGAACACCGCATCGATGCGGTCGACACCGGCGACGAAGAACGAGGCGTTCTCCATCATGTCGCCGTGCTTAACGTCGATGCCGGAATGCGAGAGCGCAATGACGATGTCGGCGCCCTCTTCCTTCATCTGCGGCACCCAGGCCTTGGCCGCCTCGACGATGTCGCGCGTCTTGACGCTGCCCTCCAGGTTCTTGAGATCCCAGACCATGATCTGCGGCGGCACGAAGCCGATGATGCCGATCCTGATCGGCTGTTCGGCACCTGAGCCGTCCTTGATCTTCTTGTCGAGGATGACATAGGGCTTCAGATAGAGCTTGTCGTCGCGCGGGTTCGCGGCAAGCTCGGTGCCGCGGATCAAATTGGCGCAGACGAATGGGAAGTTGGCACCGGCCAGAACCTTGTCCAGGAACGACAAGCCATAGTTGAACTCGTGATTGCCCAGCGTCGAGCACTCGTAGCCGAGCAGGTTCATGCCTTTCATGATCGGGTGCAGGTCGCCGTCCTTCAGCCCCTTCTCATAGGCGATGTAGTCGCCCATCGGATTGCCCTGCAGCAGGTCGCCATTGTCGATCAGCATCGAATTGCTGGCTTGCTTGCGCACCGCATCGATCAGGGAAGCCGTACGCGACAGGCCCAGCGTATCGTTCGCCTTGTCGGCGTAGTAGTCGTAAGGCAGCACGTTCACATGGATATCGGTGGTCTCCATGATCCGCAGATGCGCCTGATTGCCTTGAGCGCGAGCCGAGAACGGATGCAGCACGATCAACGCGCCTGTGGCGGCGGCACCCACAAGCAGATCACGGCGGGAGACGGGATGGAGCAGTTGCGACATGTTTTTTCCTTCGACGACGGGACGAGAGTCCGTTTGTTGCAGCATGATCTTTTCTCCGAAACCGGTCCCCTCTTTTCGGGATCATGCCTGCCTTGCCCCGAAGCGAACTTCGCCCTGAAACTCATGCGAGTCCATTCAAGAAGTCGCGCGGATCGAACATCAGTCGATCAGCAACAGATGACGAGCGGATGAATGGTCCGGGTGAAGAAATCAGCTCTTGTCGTCGTCGCCTTGCGTGATCAGTCGCGCGCTGCGCTGGCCCGTCGCGTAGATCCATAGCCAGCTCAACGAAACCGCAAGCCGGTTGCGAAAGCCGATCAGGAAATAGATGTGCGCGATCCCCCACAGCCACCAAGCCGCCCAGCCGGTCAGCTTGATCCAGCCGAAGTCGATCACGGCGGCACGCTTGCCGATCGTGGCGAGATCGCCGTCATGCCGGTAGCGGAACGGCCGCGGGCTGATGTCGCCGGCAAGCCGTGCCTTCAGCGTGGCGGCAACATGCCGACCCTGCTGTTTGGCGGCGGGCGCCACGCCGGGAACGGGCCGCCCGTCCGACCGCAGGACATGCGCGGCATCGCCGATGACGAAAATCTCCGGACTGCCAGGCACGCTCAAGTCAGGCTCGACCAGCACCCTGCCCGCCCGGTCCGCCGCCGCGCCGAGCCATTCGGCGGCCGGTGAAGCGGCAACACCTGCAGCCCACAGGATTGTCTTCGCAGCCAGACGTTTGTCGCCGAAAACGACGCCCTCGGCGTCGCAACGCGTAACAGCCCGACCGAGTTCGACCGTCACGCCGAGCCGCTCGAGCGCCTTCGATGCATAGTCGGAAAGCTTTGGTGCGAAATTGGCCAGAATCCGGTCGCCGGCCTCGATCAGCACCACGCGCGTCTGCCGTGTGTCGATGTTGCGGAACTCGCCGTGCAGCGTGTCATGCGCCAGTTCGACGATGGTGCCGGCAAGCTCAACGCCGGTCGGCCCGCCGCCGACGATCGCAATGGTCAGCAGAGCCTGGCGTTGGGCGGGATCGGCCTCCCGCTCGGCCTGCTCGAAAGCCAGAAGAATGCGCCGTCGAACAGTGGTGGCGTCCTCCAGTGTCTTCAGGCCAGGCGCGAAAGGCTCCCATTCGTCATGGCCGAAATAGGCATGGCGGGCACCGGTGGCGAGCAGCAGCGTGTCGTAGGCGACCGCGCTGCCATCTTCGAGCAGCACGCGTTTGCCGGCGCGATCGACGCCGACGACATTGGCTAACAACGTCGTCACGTTCTTGCGCTTGTGCAGCAGGTGGCGGACCGGCCAGGCAATCTCGGACGTCGCCAGCGCCGTGGTCGCCACTTGGTACAGCAGCGGCTGGAAGAGGTGATGGTTGCGTTTGTCGATCATGGTGATGCGCACCGGTGCACCGCCAAGCGCACGTGTGAATTCGAGACCGCCGAAACCCGCGCCAACGACGACGACATGATGGCTGGCTTGATTCATCTCAATTCACCCCAATGCATCCAACCCGATGTAGGTATTTTTGTGCACCGCAACAACGCTCCGTCCTTTGATGATTGCCTGGGAGTCGCCTTCGAATGTCGTGAATGCACATGTCGACGATCGTGGCCCGGTATAGCGTTCTTCAAAAAGCACCACGAGCTGAGGCATGGCCAATGATCAAGACGACGACGCTCCGACGCTGTATTCTTCGTCGCCCTGCTTCATGCATGAACTCGATCCGGAATTCCGTGTGCCTCTGAACGACTGGACTGATGTGAGACGCTGGCGCAAGACCGAGCGCGAACGCCTGATCGCGGCCCGCCTTGCCGTTTCGGCCGACGCGCGAACGGCAATGTCGCAGCGCATCGCCGAAGGTCTTGACGCGATCATCGGCGAGATCGCCGGCCGCATGGTCAGTCTCTACTGGCCGTTTCGCGGCGAGCCGGATTTACGGCCATGGATGGCGTCCATCAATGCGCGCGGCGGCCGCACCGCCCTGCCCATCGTTGTCGAGAAAGCGCATCCCCTGATCTTTCGCGCCTACAAGCCGGGCGACCGGCTGGAGAAAGGCGTCTGGAACATCCCGATCCCAGCCGAGGGCAATCCGGTGCTGCCGGACATCGTCATCTCGCCGATCGTCGGCATCGATCCCCAAAACTACCGCCTGGGCTATGGCGGCGGCTTCTTCGACCGCACGCTGGCCGCGATGCCGTTCAAGCCGCTGGTCATCGGCGTCGGCTACGAGTTGCAGCGCATCGCCACCATCTACCCGCAGCCGCACGATATCCCGATGGATCGGATCGTGATCGAGGCATTCAAGATCGGTTAGCTGCGTTGAGATTCAGGTCAGGCCGAGTCGAGAATGGCGGGTTCCGAGAACCGGAACGGAGCGGGCGTTTGAGTCCGTGAGTACCGGAAGCACAGGAAACTGCCGTTCGCAGGCCGGCATCACCTGAATATCGACACAGCTCAGGCCATTTCCGGCTTCATGCCCATCGCCGTCCGGTCAACGATTTCGCGTAGCGCAAATGACGAGTTGATCTTGGTCACATGCGGCATCGCCGACAGCCATTCCTTGTGGATGCGCTCATAGTCGACGAGATCCTTTGCCGCGATCCTGAGAATATAATCGTATTCGCCAGACATCAGATGGCAGGACAGCACGTTCGGGCAGCGCTTGATCGCCGCCTCGAAATCCGACAGCGTCTTCTCGAATTGTCCCGACAAGGATATGTGCACGATCGCCGTCATCTGGTGGCCAAGCGCCGCATTGGAAAGCCGGGCATGGTAGCCGCGGATGGTTCCGGATTTCTCCAGGTTGTCGAGCCGGCGCGAACAAGCCGACTGCGACAGGCCAACCTTCTCGGCGAGCGCAGCATTGGGTATCCGGCCATCCTTCTGCAAAGCCTCGAGAATGGCGATATCAATCCTGTCGAGCGGCATTTTTTCGTGAATCCTGCGAAAATATGGCTGTTTGGCGCAACAATTATCGAAACGCGCCCGCTGACGCAAGCGCATTCGCAAACACCTGCGCACCGATTCGTGGTTCACTCCACCAACACAGGGAAGGAGCCCAATAGGGCCGGATCAGGGAGAAGAAAAATGCGCGTCGGCTGCCCCAAGGAAATCAAGAACCACGAATATCGCGTCGGCCTCACACCCGGCTCGGTCCGCGAGTATGTCGCCCATGGCCACGAAGTGCTGGTCGAGACCGGCGCCGGAGCCGGCATCGGGGCCGATGACAACGCCTATCGCGCCGCCGGTGCCACGATTGCCAAGACGGCTGCCGACGTGTTTGCCAAGTCGGACATGATCGTCAAGGTCAAGGAGCCGCAGCCCACCGAATGGGCGCAGCTTCGCGAAGGCCAGATCCTGTACACCTATCTTCATCTTGCTCCGGATCCGGAGCAGACCAAGGGCCTGCTCGCCTCCGGCGTGACCGCAATCGCCTACGAAACCGTGACCGACGATCGCGGCGGCCTGCCGCTGCTGGCGCCGATGTCTGAAGTCGCCGGACGCCTGTCGATCCAGGCCGGCGCCACGGCGCTGCAGAAGGCCAATGGCGGCCGCGGCGTGCTGCTCGGCGGCGTGCCCGGCGTGCTGCCCGGCAAGGTTGCCGTGCTCGGCGGCGGCGTCGTCGGCCTGCACGCTGCCAGGATGGCGGCGGGGCTTGGCGCCGATGTCACCATCATCGACCGCTCGATCCCGCGCCTGCGCCAGCTTGACGACCTCTTCGCCGGCCGCGTCCACACCCGTTACTCGACCGTCGAAGCGCTCGAAGAAGAATGCTTTTCAGCCGATATCGTCGTCGGCGCCGTGCTGATCCCCGGTGCCGCGGCGCCGAAGCTGGTTTCGCGCGAAATGCTGTCAGGCATGAAGAAGGGCTCGGTGCTGGTCGACGTCGCCATCGATCAGGGCGGCTGCTTCGAGACCTCGCACGCCACCACCCATGCCGAGCCGACCTATGAGGTTGACGGCGTCATCCACTATTGCGTCGCCAACATGCCCGGCGCGGTGCCGGTCACCTCGGCCCATGCGCTCAACAACGCGACGCTGCACTATGGCCTGCAGCTTGCCGACAAGGGCCTGAAGGCGCTGGTCGACGATCACCATTTGCGCAACGGGCTCAATGTCCACAAGGGCAAGATCACAAACCGCGCTGTCGCCGAGGCTCTCGGCTACGAACTGGTCGAGCCGAAAGCCGTTCTGGCCGCCTGATTTCACAAAAAGACTGCTTCCTCCAGTCTCGCCCGCCGGTTCATACCGGCGGGTTTTTCTTTGGAGATACACGCAGGCAACAAAAAAGCGGAGCCAAAGCCCCGCTTCCTCGATATCGAGATTTGCCGCCGGTTCATCCGCGGTCGGCAAATCGATCGACAATCGCTTTTTATCGCGACTTTGCGACGGGAGTACGACGGTGTCTCCTGTCTGCAATCTCAGCGCCTCATGCGCGCTCGATGCGTCGGGGCTCTCGAGAACCTCGGGCAGCGCTTCGGTCTCGGTGGCGCGGTCGCATTCTTCGGCATGCAGGAAGATCGGCCCGGTTTCGGCATAGGGCTGAAGCTCCGCGAATGGCCGGTACGCCAGGACGAGGTAAGCGTCTCCAGCAGCGATGTTCTTCAGACAGTGCCGGCAAGGCACGCCGTCGCCGTCGGAGATCTTTCGCTCGGGCGTGTTGCCGTAAGCATCGGGACCGCCGCGCTGCAGGCCCCTGACATCGTCGGTCGGCAAGGCTTTGAACTGGATGGTCATGGTGAAACTCTCCGGTGTCGTTGACCGGAAATTATGCCGCCAACTCCGCGCTTCCCACCCGATTCCTGACAAGGTGCGGGACCGATCGATTCTCAGCAATCAGTCCTGCGACCAGTTCTGTTCGGATCCGGGTTTCGTCCATCCGGCATATTGCGCCGGCTAAATAAAATCGCCGGGTCAGCATATCTTCGTCTCTTCGGCCTCGGCCGCATTGATGGTGCGGACAACATGCTAAAACCGGCCCGAAGCGCCGACGAACGACGGGTCAGATTGCGGCTGGCGTCACGGCCGCATGACGCTGGCCGAACGCTCGGCGAAAGGCATCGGATGCACCGTCTCCTTCTTCTGCGCCACAGGTGCAAAGCCGAGCTTCTGATAAAGTGGCAGCGCCGCCGGATGATCGAGCGTGCAGGTCTGCACCGTCACTCGCTTCGGCCCATACGACCATGCGGCTGCGATCGCGGAGCCCAGGAACCAGCGACCGATGCCTTGCCCGGTTGCGTGTTCCATCATGCCGAAATAAGCGAGCTCGACTTCTTCCGGCAGATGCGGCTTGAGATCGAAGAAGCCGGCTGGTGCGCCGTCGAGGTAGAGCACTCTGATGTCGCGATCCTCGCGGTGGATGCCGGCGGAAAGCTCGTCATCATCGAGCCTGAGAACATTGACCCAGTGCCATTTGCGCCCGACCCGGTCCATCAAATAGCGGTAGAAATGCAGCGGGATGTCTTTGGTCTTCAGCAGCGCAACCTGACGATTATAGGGCACAGGCGGCGTATAGGCCGGAGGCACATGCATTTCGAGGAACGTCACTGTGACCTCGATGTCTTCCAGCACGCCGTTTTCCATCGTCGTCATTCCTTGCCGGTCACGACGGGCGTGTCGGAAAGCCCACCCCACTCCGTCCATGAGCCGTCGTAAAGCCTGTTGTCGGTATGGCCAAGTGTTTCCAGCGCCAGCGTCACCACCGCTGCTGTAATACCGGAGCCGCATGAGGTGACGACAGGTTTCGACAGATCGATGCCGGCCTGCTCTATCACCTTGCGCAGCCGGTCCTTCGACAACAGCTCGCCATTTTCCGACAGCGCCGAATAGGGCAAATTTCGCGCGCCAGGCATATGACCGGAGCGGATGCCAGCGCGCGGTTCAGGCTCCGCACCAGTGAAGCGGCCCGCCCCACGGGCGTCGGCGATTTGGCTTTCTCCAGTGTCGACGATCCGGCGCATGTCGGCGAGGCTGGCGACGCGACCGGCGTCGAAATCGGCATGGAACACGCATGGCGCGATCTTCGTCGGTTCGGCCGTCACCGGTCGGCCGGCCGCCTTCCACCCATCGAAGCCGCCGTCCAGAATATAGGTCTGGAAGACGCCCATTACCCGGAACATCCACCATGCCCGAGGCGCGGAGAAGAAACCCGGGCCGTCATAGACGACGATGGTGTCGTCCGCCGAAACGCCCATGGCGCCGACATACTGGGCGAAGTCCTGCGGCGACGGCAACATGTGCGGCAGTGGCGAGTCCGGGTCGGAAACCGCGTCCTGATCCAGGAACCGCGCGCCCGGAATGTGCGCCGCATCGTATTCGCGGCGCGCATCGCGCTTTTGCGCTGGTAGATACCAGGACGCATCGACAATCGTCAGGCCCGGCTCGCCGAGACGTTGTTGCAGCCAGTCCGCATCGACGGTGAAAGGGCTGTCCTCGGCCATCTTTATCCTCCTTGTTTCGCCTCGCGAACGGCTAGCATATCAGTTCGCCGGCATCGGACCGAAGCGGATGCGGAAACGCCTGTTTTCGCGGCCTTTCTTCTCGATCTTGCCGATGTGGATTTCACCGACTTCGCCCGTGCTCTTCACATGGGTGCCGCCGCAGGGTTGGCTGTCCACCGAAGCGTTATCGCCGATGCACACGAGACGGATATTGCCGGTGCCGACCGGGGGCCGGACGTTCTTGGATTTGACCAGGCCAGGATTTGCGGCCAAGTCCTCGTCGCTGATCAACCTGGTGAAGATCGGGTGGTCGGCCCGCACCAGGTCCATCAGGCTCGCTGTCACCTCCTCCTTGGAGAAGCTGGCATCCGGCATGTCGAAGTCGACACGGCTGTCATCCTCGGAAACCGCGGCACCCGTAATCGGAAACGGACAGACGACCGAGAGCAGATGGCAGGCCGAATGCATACGCATCAAAAGATGCCGCCGGTCCCAGTCGATCGCCAGCCTCACCTTCTCGCCGATCCGTGGCGCCACTTGCTCCGGCGCCGGCACATGGATGATCTCGTCCTTGGTCTCGCCGGTAATTGCGGCGGCGATGGCGATGCGGCTGCCGTCGCCGCGCTCGATATGACCGGTATCGCCCGGTTGGCCGCCCGATGTGGCGTAGAAGATCGAGCGATCGAGAATGATCGCGCCGCGATCGTTGACGGCAACGACCGTTGCATCCGCCCTGCGCAGATAGGCGTCGTCGCGAAACAGCGCGTCCGTCTTGTGCGCCATCACGCGACCTTTTCGAACGGCACCGAAATCTTGCTCTTCAGCTCCATCCAGCCCGGCACCGGCAGCTGCTTCTCGCGCAGGAATTCCGGGTTGAACAGCTTCGACTGGTAGCGTGAGCCGTAGTCGCAAAGAATGGTCACGATCGTGTGGCCGGGGCCAAGTTCGCGCGCCAGACGGATCGCGCCGGCAATGTTGATGCCGGTCGAGCCGCCGACGCAGAGACCTTCTTCCTGGATCAGGTCGAAGACGATCGGCAGCGCATCCTCGTCAGGGATCTGGAAGGAAAAATCCGGCGTGAACCCTTCGAGATTGGCGGTGATGCGCCCCTGCCCGATGCCTTCGGTGATCGAGCTGCCTTCGGCCTTCAGCTCGCCGCTGGTATAAAAGGAGTAGAGCGCGGCGCCCAGCGGATCGGCGAGCGCGATCTTCACGTCCTTGCTTTTCGCCCTTAGCCCGAAGGCGACGCCGGCCAGCGTTCCGCCCGAGCCGACCGCCGAGACAAAGCCGTCGACCTTGCCGCCGGTCTGGTTCCAGATTTCCTCGGCCGTGGTGCGGATATGGCCGTCGCGATTCGCCACATTGTCGAACTGGTTTGCCCAGATGGCGCCATTCGGTTCCGTCCGCGCCATCTGCTCTGCCAAGCGGCCGGACAGCTTCACATAGTTGTTGGGGTTCTTGTACGGCACCGCGGGCACTTCGATCAGCTCGGCGCCGAGCAGTTTGATCGTGTCTTTCTTTTCCTGGCTCTGCGTGTCGGGAATGACGATGACGGTGCGGTAGCCGAGCGCCTTGGCAACCAGCGTCAGTCCGATGCCGGTGTTGCCGGCCGTTCCCTCGACGATGACGCCGCCGGGCTTCAGCAGCCCGCGCTGCTCGGCGTCGCGGATGATGAACAGGCCCGCGCGATCCTTGACCGACTGGCCCGGATTCATGAATTCGGCCTTGCCCAGGATCTCGCAGCCTGTTTGTTCAGAAGCCTTGTTGAGGCGGATCAGAGGCGTGTTGCCGATCGCGTCGATCACAGAACGGAGCATTCAGGATTCCTTGTGTAGGTGCGCCGAAACCCTAGAAACCCGAGGCCTCGGTTTCAAGGCAAGAATGTGTCTGGTCCAGTCGCAATTGCGGTACTGTTGTTGCGTCGACGCTTTCCAAGACCAGCCTCTATCGCCACTGTTCATTTTCCGGTTGACGTTGAAAAGCAGCTTTTCATTCGATTTCTTCATCGCTAGAGCAAAGCACCAACAAGTCGACAGGGCGCAGCATGACACTTTACCGGGCCAACCCGAAGCACGGCGTCGCCTGGATCACGGGCGGCAGCAGCGGTATCGGCCGTTCGCTGGCCAGGGATCTTGCTTCCCAGGGTTATGCCGTGGCGGTGACGGCGCTCGACGACGATCCGATCGACACGCTTGTCGTCGAGACGGCGCAGATGCCGGGCAGTGTGACCGCCTTTCCCTGCGACGTCACCGACGAACCGCGCATGGCAAGAACCGTCGCCGCGATCGAGAAGGAGCTCGGTCCCATCGTGCTCGCCATCTTCAATGCCGGAAACTACATTTCGACGCCGGGTGAAAATCTTGTCGTCAACGACTTTCGCCGGTCCTTTGAGGTCAACTATTTCGGCATCATCAATGGCCTGGTGCCTGTCATCGAACGCATGCGCGTGCGGGCGCGCGGCCATGTCGTACTGGTCGGCTCCGTCACGTCCTATTTCGGTTGGCCGACAACGGCCGCCTATGGCGGCACCAAGGCGGCAATCAACATCCTGGCCGAATCGCTGAAGTATGATTTCGACAAGATGAACGTGCGCATCCAGGTGTTCAATCCTGGCTTCATCGATACCCCGCTGACCGAGAAGAACATGCTGCCGATGCCGGGACTGATGCCGGTCAGCCGCGCGTCGCGCCGCATGGCGCGGGGCATCAAGTCCGGCGGTTTCGAAGTCACCTTCCCGCGCCGGACAAGCTGGCCCCTGAAACTGCTTAGCGTGTTGCCGAGGCCGCTTTGCAGAGGGTTTATCAGCCTGATGACCAGTTGGAAGGCGCGGCCGCTGCATTACGACCGCAAGCCGCCAATCGAATAGGTAAGCCGTTCGAAGTTGGCAAGCACCCGCTTCGGGCGGGTGACAGCCATGGGTTGAGAGATTGTTGCGTGGAGCCAGAGATGGGGCGACGGATCGTGCTTGCTGTGCTGGGCCTTGTCGCCATTCTCGCACTGGCCTTCGTGCTCGGTCCGCGCGTTCCCGTCGACACCACGATTCGTTTCGATCCCTTGGTCATCGGCGACGATCCGCAGGCCTATGTGGCAAAGGTGGAAGCCGCCACACCGGGAATCCGCGACGGGCTGGAGAAAGAGATCGTCTGGGCCAATCCGATGGTGCATGCCAGGACGCCGCTGTCGATCGTCTATATCCACGGCTTTTCCGCATCGAAGGGCGAGGTCCGCCCGCTGCCCGATGAAGTGGCCGACCAGCTCGACGCCAACCTGTTCTACACCCGCCTTACCGGACACGGGCAGGATGGCGCGGCGATGACGCAAGGCAGCATCAATGCCTGGGTCAACGATTATGAGGAGGCGCTCGCCATCGGCCGGGCGATCGGCGACAAGGTGATCGTCATCTCGACCTCGACCGGCGGCTCGCTGGCGACATGGGCGGCAACGCAGCCGGGCGCATCGGACGGGGTTGCCGCGATCGCGTTCATCTCGCCAAACTTCGGCGTGAAGGCGTCCGGCGCCGAGATACTGACCATGCCATGGGGAAAACAGATCGCCAGGCTGGTCGCCGGCAAGGAACACAGCTTTTTGCCGCGCAACGCGCTGCATGAAAAATTCTGGACCACCCGCTACCCGATCGAAGCGACCTTGCCGATGCAGGCGCTGACCGAGCTTGCCTATGGCGCCCCGGTGGAAAAGGCGACCATCCCCGCTTTGTTCATCTTTTCGGATTCGGACAAAGTGGTGCGGCCCGACCGCACCCGCGAGATCGCCGGGCGCTGGGGCGCTCCGTGTGAACTGGTCCCGGTCGATGATACGGGCGACATAAACAATCACGTTATCGCCGGCGACGCGCTTTCGCCATCGACCACGACCTTTCTGGCGCAAAGGATCGCCGTCTGGATCGAGGCGGTGGTGAAGTAAGCTTACGAAAAAGGGCGACCGAAGCATCGCTTCAGCCGCCCTTTCCCGGTCGGTCTCGGCAATCAGCCAGGCTACGCTTGACTGATTAAAACGCGGCCTGGCTTACGCAGCCCGCGCCGCCGGACGCTTGCCGCCGAAGCGGCGCTTGTTGTTGCCTTTAAAGGCCGGCTTGGCGCCTTCCGGCTTGCGCTCGCCGGCGAAGGCCGGCTTGTCGCCGAAGCGCTTTTTGCCAAAACCGTTGCCTTTGTTCTCGCCACCGGGCCGCCTGCCGTCGCGACGACCATTGCGGTCGTTGGCCGGCTCGAATCGTTCGTTCTTTTCAGCCGGATTGCGCAGCGGATCGGGGCTGCCGAGATGGTCGGCAACGATCGGCAGTTTGGTGCGGATGATGCGCTCGACCTGGCGCAGCTTGCTGTTCTCGGAAGGATCGCAAAGCGTAATCGCAATGCCGTCCATGCCGTTGCGGCCGGTACGGCCGATGCGGTGGACATAGCTTTCCGCTTCGTCCGGCAGGTCGAAATTCACGACATGGCTGATGCCGGGCACGTCGATGCCGCGCGCAGCGATGTCGGTCGCCACCAGAATGCGCACCGAACCCTCGCGGAAATCGTTGAGCGCCTTCTGGCGGGCATTCTGCGACTTGTTGCCGTGGATGACGGCGGCCTTGAAGCCGTCGCGCTCGAGGTCCTTCGTCACCCTGTCGGCACCATGCTTGGTGCGCGAAAAGATAATGACGGACTTCATCGCCTCGTCGGCGAGCATCGTCGACAGCACCTGGCGCTTCTGCTTGGTACGGGCAAAGACGACGCCTTGCACGATTTCGGCCGCTGCCGTGCTTTGCGGCGCGACTTCGACACGGATCGGGTTTTTCAGCAGGCCCTTCGCCAGTTCGGCGATCTCATTGGGCATGGTCGCCGAGAACAGCACCGTCTGACGGTCGGGCGCGGTCGCCTTGGCGATGCGCTTGACGTCATTGATGAAGCCCATGTCGAGCATGCGGTCGCCTTCGTCGAGCACCAGCCATTTGGTGTCGGCAAGCATGAGGTCGCCTTCACGCACCAGATCGGTCAACCGGCCGGGCGTTGCGATCAGGATGTCGACGCCGGGCGCAACCTTCTTCACCTGGCTGAAGCGGGAGACGCCGCCCAGCACGAGCGCGGTCGAGACATGCGCGCCCTTGGCGAGGATCTTGATCGTATCCTCGATCTGCACGGCGAGTTCGCGCGTTGGTGCCAGAATCAGCGCACGCGCCGTCTTAGGCCGGCGCTTGGTGCCAAGTGCAATGATCTTCGACAGGATCGGCAGCGCGAAGGCTGCGGTCTTGCCGGAGCCGGTCTGGGCGATGCCGAAAATGTCGCGGCCTTCCATCTGCGGCGGGATCGCCTGCGCCTGGATCGGCTTCGGTTCGGTGAAACCGGCGTTATGGGTGGCCTTGAGCAGCGCACCCGAAATACCCAGTGCGGCGAAACCGGTAAGTTCCGCAGTGTTGCTACCGGGCAAAGTGTTTTCGTTGGTCAAAATAATCTTCTTTCACGCGGCTCTGGCCGCAAACATCGATGGCGGCAGGGCGCAACCTGCCGTCGAACAAATTGTCATGGAACGACAAGGCGGCGGACGTTTCCGTCCGCGCGGCTGCGCTGTCGTGCCCGCAGGCATCATGCCACGGGGCTTTTTCGCCACTTTGTGATGTACCGGAAAGAGGGGCCGATATACCGGAAAGAGGGAAAACAGACGCAACCAGTCTCATTCGTCGAGAAGGCCGGATTGTCCCGGCCCAAGCGCCTATGTCGGCGCATATGGCCCAGTTCGCTGTCAAATGCAAGGGGCGTCATGCTGCAGTGCAACAAAACCCACGGCGCAAGCGGCGCTTGCGCTCGCCTGCAGGCACGATTACCACGAAATGCCGCTGGCCTGGGAGGTGATCGATGAAGGACGTGCTGAAGGAACTCGAGCGCCGGCGCGAGATCGCTCGCATGGGTGGCGGCCAGGCGCGCATCGATGCCCAGCACAAGAAGGGCAAGCTCACCGCGCGCGAACGCATCGAGGTTTTTCTCGACGAGGGCTCGTTCGAGGAATTCGACATGTATGTCGAGCATCGTTCGACCGATTTCGGCATGGAAAAGACCAAGATCGCCGGCGACGGCGTGGTCACCGGCTGGGGCACCGTCAACGGCCGCCCGGTTTACCTCTTCGCCAAGGATTTTACCGTGTTCGGCGGCTCGCTGTCGGAAGCCCATGCCGAGAAAGTCATCAAGGTGCAGGAGATGGCGCTGCGCAACCGCGCGCCGATCATCGGGCTATACGATGCCGGCGGCGCGCGCATCCAGGAAGGCGTGGCGGCACTCGGCGGCTATGCCGAGATCTTTCAACGCAATGTGCTCGCTTCCGGCGTCATTCCGCAGATCTCCGTCATCATGGGCCCATGCGCCGGTGGCGACGTCTATTCGCCTGCCATGACCGACTTCATCTTCATGGTGCGCGACACCTCCTACATGTTCGTCACCGGGCCGGATGTGGTGAAGACCGTCACCAACGAGACGGTGACGGCCGAGAGTCTCGGCGGCGCCTCTGTCCACACGACGAAATCCTCGATCGCCGACGGCGCCTACGACAATGACGTCGAGGCGCTGCTGCAGATGCGCCGGCTGATCGACCTGCTGCCGGCCTCCAACACATCGGAGCTTCCCGAAATCGAATGCTATCAGTCGGTGACCGACCATGATTTGTCGCTCGACCGGCTGATCCCCGACAACACCAACAAGCCCTACGACATCAAGGAACTGATCCTGAAAGTCGCCGATGAAGGCGACTTCTTCGAGATCCAGCAGAATTTCGCGAAAAACATCGTCACCGGTCTCGGCCGTATCGAGGGCCGCACGGTCGGCTTCGTCGCCAACCAGCCGATGGTGCTGGCCGGCGTGCTCGATTCCGATGCCAGCCGCAAGGCCGCGCGCTTCGTGCGCTTCTGCGATTGTTTTTCGATCCCGATCGTCACCTTCGTCGACGTGCCCGGCTTCCTGCCCGGCACGGCGCAGGAGTATGGCGGGCTAATCAAGCATGGCGCCAAGCTTCTCTTCGCCTATGCCGAGGCCACCGTGCCGAAGATCACCGTCATCACCAGAAAAGCCTATGGTGGCGCCTATGACGTGATGGCGTCAAAGCATCTGCGCGGCGACATGAACTATGCCTGGCCGACGGCGCAGATCGCGGTGATGGGTGCACGGGGCGCGGTCGAGATCATCTATCGCAAGGACATCGGCGATGCCGAAAAGATCGCAGCGCATACAAAGACTTACGAGGATCGCTTCCTGTCGCCTTTCGTCGCCGCCGAGCGCGGCTATGTCGACGAGGTGATCATGCCGCACTCGACCCGCCGCCGCATCGCACGGGCGCTGCGCATGCTGCGCAACAAGGACATGCAGAACCCCTGGAAGAAGCACGACAACATTCCGCTGTGAGTAACTACCGCGCTTCGAAGAGTTCGCGCAGCACCGGCACCAGCGCTAGCGGCAGATCCTCGGCGATCAGACCGGGTCCGAAACGGCTGCCGGCTTCGGCATGCAGCCACACCGCAGCGCAAGTCCCCTCGAAGGGCGGCATGGCTTGCGCCAGGAGACCGGCAATGATGCCGGACAACACGTCGCCTGACCCGGCAGTGGCCAGCCATGGAGCGCCGTTGGAATTGATCGCTGCCCTGCCATCGGGAGCAGCAATCACCGTGTCAGCGCCCTTGTAGACGATGACGGCATTGGCCCGTGCTGCGGCCGCTCGCGCCTTGGCCAGTTTCGACAGGGTCATGACGCCGGCGATGTCAGGAAACAATCGGCCGAATTCACCCTCATGCGGCGTTATCACCAATGCCGGCGCGTTCGGCTGACGGGCGACTTCGAACAGTGCCTGGGGCTGGTGAGCCAGCGACGTGATGGCGTCGGCATCCAGGACGATCGCATCTGCGTGGCTTGCGGTCGCCGATGCGCGCGCACCATCCGCCAAAGCCTTGATCAGTTGCAGGGCAAAATCGCCGACCTTGGGTTTTGGGCCGAGCCCCGGTCCGAACACCAGTGCTTCGGGATGGCGCGCCATCAGGAATTCCTGCACCTCTCCGAGCGAGCCCGCTTGCCGCAGCATGATGGAGGTCAGGTGTGTCGCATTGACCTGCATGGCATTGGCTGGCGACAGCACGGTGACCGCCCCTGCTCCGCTTCTCGCCGCGGCGAGCGCCGACAGCCGCGCGGCGCCCGTGGCGCTGGGGCCACCGGAAAAGACGCCGACATGGCCGCGCTTGTATTTGTGGGCGTCGACCGCCGGCACGGGAAATTCCTGCAACCACAGGTTTGGCACATTCTCGAAAGTCGAGACAGCGAGTTGGGCGATGATGTCGTCGCCGATGCCGATATCGGCAAGCACGATTTCACCGCATTGTCCGCGTCCCGGGAGCAGCAGGTGGCCAGGCTTTTTCCGCGCGAAGGTGACTGTGATCTCGGCGCGAAACGCCGTGCCCAATATTTCGCCGCTGGCTCCCGAGACGCCAGACGGCAGATCGACTGCGATCACAGGCAAGCCCAGGGCGGTAGCGGTGTCGATGGCCTTCGCTGCGTCGCCGGACGGCGGCTTGGACAGCCCTGCCCCAAAGAGCGCGTCGACCACGATCGAGCCGGTCTCGGCATCAAATCCAGAGAGCGGCCGCGGCTTGATCGGGCATTGCGCGGCGGCTTGCGCCGCATCGCTTTCCGGCCTCGGCGCTCCGGATGCCCAGATTGTGGTGCGCACACCGCTGCCGGCCAGGATACGCGCGACGACGTAGCCATCACCGCCATTGTTGCCTGGGCCGCACAGCACATGGACATGCGTCGCCGAGGGATAGCGCTTGAGAACCTCGGCCGCGACCGCCTGGCCGGCTCTGCGCATCAGGCCGATACCGTCGGCGGGACCAGCGGCAACCGTCAGCCGATCTGCCTCGTTCATTTCTGAAGGAACAAGAAGTTCGTTGCTCATGGATTGCCGATCCGCATTCGATCAAGCATTGTCCAATTTTCGATCCGAAGCAAACAAGGGGGAGTTGCCGAGATCTGCGGCCACATTGTTGGCACGAAGGCACAGGATTGCCTGAAGGATAGGCGATATGCCTAGTTTTTGGGCAGATGCAGTTGGCGTTGCCGTGTAGTCTCCGGCAGCCCGTGCCGCTTCCGGTACAGGGAATGACGTGAATTTGTATCCAGGTGCGGTGCGACTTTGAAATCGTGTGATACTGCTTCGAATCCGTCCAATTGGCACAGTTCGTGCTAGATCGAAGCGCAAGCGGGGGGTTCACAACCCGTTTTTTTTGGCAGTGGAGGCCACTTTTTACATGAAAAAGATCGAAGCGATCATCAAGCCATTCAAGCTGGACGAAGTGAAGGAAGCGCTTCAGGAGGCCGGACTGCAGGGCATTACTGTTACCGAGGCAAAGGGCTTCGGTCGTCAGAAGGGTCATACCGAGCTCTACCGCGGCGCCGAATATGTCGTCGATTTCCTGCCCAAGGTGAAAATCGAGGTGGTGCTTGGCGACGATGCGGTCGAAGGCGCGATCGAGGCCATCCGCAAGGCCGCCCAGACCGGCCGTATTGGCGACGGCAAAATCTTCGTTTCCAATATCGAGGAAGTCGTGCGAATCCGTACCGGCGAAACAGGCATGGACGCGGTCTGACCCGACCCGGCATTCTCCTAACGTCATCATAAAAAAACGTCATCACACAGGGATACATGACATGACGACAGCCAAAGACATCATGAAGCAGATCAAGGACAACGACGTAAAATTCGTCGACCTGCGCTTCACAGACCCGAAGGGCAAGCTGCAACACGTGACGATGGATGTCATCGAGGTCGAGGAAGACATGTTCGCCGATGGCGTCATGTTCGACGGATCGTCGATTGCCGGCTGGAAGGCCATCAACGAGTCCGACATGGTGCTGATGCCTGATCCGGACACCGTCCACATGGACCCGTTCTTCGCCCAGTCGACCATGGTCATCCTGTGTGACATCCTCGATCCGGTTTCGGGTGAATCCTACAACCGCGATCCGCGCGGTACGGCCAAGAAGGCCGAGGCCTACATGAAATCGGAAGGCATCGGCGACACCATTTATGTCGGCCCGGAAGCCGAGTTCTTCGTGTTCGACGACGTGAAGTACAAGGCCGACCCGTACAACACCGGTTTCAAGCTCGACTCGACCGAACTGCCGTCGAATGACGACACCGACTACGAGACCGGCAATCTCGGCCACCGTCCGCGCATCAAGGGCGGTTATTTCCCGGTGCCGCCGATCGACAGCGCGCAGGACATGCGTTCCGAGATGCTGACCGTGCTGGCCGAGATGGGCGTTCGCGTCGAAAAGCACCACCATGAGGTGGCGGCTGCGCAACACGAACTCGGCATCAAGTTCGACACGCTGGTCCGCAACGCCGACAAGATGCTGATCTACAAATATGTCGTGCACCAGGTCGCCAACGCCTATGGCAAGACGGCCACCTTCATGCCGAAGCCGATCTTCGGCGACAACGGCTCGGGCATGCACGTCCACCAGTCGATCTGGAAGGGCGGCAAGCCGACCTTCGCCGGCAACGAATATGCCGGCCTTTCGGAGAGCTGCCTGTTCTACATCGGCGGCATCATCAAGCACGCCAAGGCGATCAACGCCTTCACCAATCCGCTGACCAACTCCTACAAGCGCCTGGTTCCGGGTTATGAAGCGCCGGTGCTGCTCGCCTATTCGGCGCGCAATCGCTCGGCCTCCTGCCGCATCCCGTTCGGCTCGTCGCCCAAGTCCAAGCGCGTCGAGGTCCGTTTCCCCGATCCAGGCGCGAACCCCTACCTCGCTTTCGCCGCCATGCTGATGGCCGGGCTCGATGGCATCAAGAACAAGATCCATCCCGGCCAACCGATGGACAAGGACCTTTACGACCTGCCGCCGAAGGAGTTGAAGAAGATCCCGACCGTCTGCGGTTCGCTGCGTGAAGCGCTGCAGAGCCTCGACAAGGACCGCGGCTTCCTGAAGGCCGGCGGCGTCTTCGACGACGACCAGATCGACAGCTACATCGAGCTGAAGATGGCCGAGGTGATGCGCTTCGAAATGACCCCGCATCCGGTCGAATACGACATGTACTACTCCGTCTGAGATTGACTCTCAGACTAAAGGTTCAGCGTAATGTTCAAGCCCTTGAAAGATTTTCTCTTTCAAGGGCTCTTTGCTGCACTCCGATAGTCGTGCCTGCCGTCGGCCCGCTCTCGCTGTCGCCCGCTGCAGATGGGCAACGCTTTTTGCGTTTTGTTTTTTGACGATCGTGTGTGTGCCGTGGTCCACGGGCGCTGGATCCATCGGCAAGCACGGCACGTCAATCCGGTGACGCCGTCTCAGGTCAGCAAGATCTGGTGAGTGACAAGCGGATCACTGTTCGAGCCCGAACATGGAGCCAGGAGCGAGCGGCGCACTGTCTCAGGCTACAGTGACCGCTCGTCCGGCGCCCCCCGCCAATGCCGCCGTTCAAGAAAACCCCGCCCGTCCGAACAGCATTGCGTGACGTAACCCCAAGAACTGCGAATTCGCATGCTGCGCTGCAACCTGTCAACGCCGCCATGAGGGCTGCGGATAGCCGATTTCGCAACGTGAACAGGTGCTTATGGGAGGGTCTTTGCCACAAATAAGTGCTGGAAAGCGCTGTTTTCCGGGCTTTTTTGACAGGTAATCGCCGGAACTGCCAAGTCGGCGACCGGAACGTCGCAGGGATTGCGATCGCCCGAATTGCCTGACTTTTTCTGGGTATGTTCCGGCCGGGATGCGATCTGCCGGTTAATGGGAAAAGAACCCGGGTCCTTGGCTGGGGTTCTTGCGTGCGGGCCGGACGCACGCTGCATTCTGGATCGCAGCGGCAAGCCGCCGCCCGGACAGCAAACCTCATGGCAAGCAATACTGCGCGGCTCAGCCGGCGGGCACAACGATCCGCCCCAGAGGAATGCATTCGAGCAGGCCAGCCTGGTGGGAATAGATCCGGACTACGCCAGAAAATGGTGCTTCGATTTCTGTGACAATGTGAAGGCCGCGCTTCAGGCCTTTCGGTAGAGCGAGCGGCGCGCCAAAGTTCCATTACAAAAAGAACCCCAGCTTTCGCCGGGGTTCTTGCTTGGGAAGACCGTAGGATGGGCCTGAGACGGTCACGGCAGGTTTCCGCCGTGACGAAGGCTCAAGCCGCGGCCGAGACCTGGGCGCTTGCCGGCACCGAGGCGATCGTCTTCAGGATCTGCGAGGCGATCTGGTAGGGGTCGCCCTGGGAGTTCGGGCGGCGGTCTTCCAGATAGCCCTTGTAGTCGTTGTTGATGAAGGAATGCGGCACGCGGATCGAGGCGCCGCGATCGGCTATGCCATAGCTGAATCTGTTCCACGGCGCGGTCTCATGCTTGCCGGTCAAGCGCTTGTCGTTGTCCGGTCCGTAAACGGCGATGTGGTCCATCAGGTTCTTGTCGAAAGCCGCCATCAGCGCTTCGAAATAGGCCTTGCCGCCGACTTCGCGCATATAGGCCGTCGAGAAGTTGGCGTGCATGCCCGAGCCGTTCCAGTCGGTGTCGCCGAGCGGCTTGCAATGGTATTCGATGTCGATGCCGTATTTCTCGGTCAGGCGCTGCATCAAATAGCGAGCCATCCACATCTGATCGGCGGCTTTCTTGGAGCCCTTGCCGAAAATCTGGAATTCCCACTGGCCCTTGGCCACTTCGGCGTTGATGCCTTCATGGTTGATGCCGGCGGCGAGGCAGAGGTCGAGATGTTCCTCGACGATCTGGCGCGCGACGGAGCCGACATTGGAATAACCGACGCCGGTGTAGTACGGGCCCTGCGGTGCGGGATAGCCGCTCTCGGGGAAGCCGAGCGGGCGGCCATCCTTGTAGAAGAAATACTCCTGCTCGAAGCCGAACCAGGCGCCCTCGTCGTCGAGGATGGTGGCGCGCTTGTTGGAAGCGTGCGGCGTGACGCCATCGGGCATCATGACTTCGCACATAACCAGCACGCCGTTGGTGCGGGCGGGGTCCGGATAGACGGCGACGGGCTTCAGCACACAGTCGGAGCTGTGCCCCTCGGCCTGCTGGGTCGAGGAACCATCAAAGCCCCATAGCGGCAGCTGCTCAAGCGTCGGGAATTCGGCAAATTCCTTGATCTGCGTTTTGCCGCGAAGGTTGGGAACCGGCGTGTATCCATCGAGCCAAATGTACTCGAGCTTGTATTTCGTCATTCTAGCCTCTCGTTGCTTAATCACCGAACCTGGATGACGCAGGCGCGCCGAGCCATCCAGCAGCCCAGCTGCCAAGTCGATAAAATGCAATTCGTGTGCCATTTCCGCTGCGCTGGGTGCGTCAAAAATGCCAGTTCACATCTGAGATGCAACCAAGCCGCCTAAGCAATGCGCCAAGATCGACCAAAGACAAAATCTGCATCAATAACAGGCAACTATTGATCTTTCCTTAGGCATCTTGCCTAAATGGTTCGCAGGACTTACCTTCATGCAAAGATGAATCGACAAGGGTCCGCAGAAGGAAGGAGACAGCCAATGGAGATCACGTCAGCCCGTCCGTCGGCAAAAATCCTGATGTTCCCGGTGGCATCGCGCATGACTGCCTCAAATTTAGGCGTAAAGGCTAAGTTCGCGGCAGAGCTTGCCTCTTTGCGCGATCACCCGCTCGATCATGGCGAGGCCTGGTACCATGAGGCTGCCATCGCGGAAGCCGAACTACCTCGCAAGAGCTAGCTAGTTTCCGTCCATAAACGCGCCTATTTTGCAGCTTTTGCAAGCACTTAACCTCGTCCAGTGAAGCCGTTGAACGGCATGGACAGG
>NZ_JAMYUT010000020.1:0-125576 GCF_040323235.1 Mesorhizobium sp. M0051 | reverse complement strand
CTCCGATCATCCAGAGGTCCTTTCAGAATCGATTTCCGCACACCACACAAGAGTCCCTTTGTACTCATGTGCGATTCCCCTGCCCCTTGCGGGGGAGATGTCCGGCAGGACAGAGGGGGGTGGGCCGAAGGGCACTGCGCTTAAAGGACCAAGCCTAAAGCGCCTGCGTCGTGTAATCCCCCTCGGCCTCGTAAAGCCCGTCCTCGATCTTGGTCTTGTGGACGACTTTCAGCTTGCCGCCCTCGACCTTGGAAATGTTCTGGATGCCGAAGCACTGGTGGATCTTGCCATTGAAAGTTTTGGGCCCCTGCGGGTGCTCGGGTCCTTCGGCGAATTCGGTCAGAGCCTCGGTCGCCTCGACCAGCTTGGCGCGGTCTTCCGGTCCCTTGTAGCCGGCATCCTCCATCGCCTTCTTGACGACGTAGAGCGTTTCCCAGCAGCCGAACATATGGGCCGCGGTCGAGACGTCCTTTGGGTCGCCGACGGCGGCACCATTGTCGTCGATGCCGACGGCGGCGCGATAGGCCTTTTGCGCCTCGGAATCGTCTGGCTGCGCATAGCGCGGCGAGCCTTCCCAGAAATGGCTGCCGTCGAGGAATTCGAGGCCGGGGCTATTGATGTCGGTGGCTTCGAGCGAATCGATGAAACCGAACAGCTGCGGCCGGTTGGAGCCGTAGAACTCGCCGAGTTCCTTGACGAAGGTAAGCACCGCCGGGCCTACCATAACGTGATAGAGCACCTCGGTCTCGGCCGGGATCTGCGGGAAGTACTTGGTGAAGGAGGATTCCGTTGGCGGGATGGCGATCTGGGCGATGACGTCGGCGCCTTGCGCCTTCAGCGCCGGCGGCAGGTAGTCGCGATGGTCGTAGCCGAAGGCGAAATCCGGGAAGATCATGGTGACCTTCTTGCCGACATTGCCTGCGATCCACGGCGCCATTGCCTGGATCTGGCTCTTCACATCGGTAATCCCGGGCTGGAAGACATACCGGTTCAGCTTGGTCGAGGCGACATGGTGGCCTTCGCTGACGACGAAATAGGGGATCTTGGCTTCGCCGGCAGCCGGCGCCGAACCGATGACGACGTGCGAGAACAGCGTGCCGAAGACGATGTCGGTCTTGTGCTGCGTGGCGAACTTGCCGACCACCTCGGCGCCACGGCCGGGATCCGTGCCGTCATCCTCGATGATCACCTCGACCTGGCGGCCATTGATGCCGCCGGCGGCGTTGATCGCCTTGACCGCGGCAGCCGTGGTCTTCTCGTACCAGCGGCCATAGGCAGCGCCGATGCCGGTGCGGTGCGACTGGAAACCGATCTTGATCGGCGCCGAACTCTGCGCCTGGGAATAGCGAACGAAGCCGGGAGCTGTGACCAGGCCGGCGGTGGCAGCCAGACCCTTCAGCGCCGTACGGCGGGTGAGGGCAGTCTTGGAGAGGTCGAAAAATCCGTTCTTGTCAGCCATGTTCGTTCCCCTGTTTTTCAGTTTTGACCAACGATAAGGCGGCTTAGGCATCCTCGCTCAGAGGACGCGAAAAATTGCATGTGTACAAACTAAATCATCAAAGCCTTGATGTGGCAAGCGAGCTTCCCCAACGATATCGAGGCCGCCGTTTTCTCATCCGGCGGTCGGCGTGGCAAGCAACCAGAGGCCGAAGACGGTGTAGGCGATCATCAGCAAGGTAAGCGGGAACTGGCTGAGCGCGGCGCGGGAAGGCTGCGGGTGCAGGCGCCAGGCGAAGCCGTGGGCGACCAGGACGGCCAGCACATGGCCCGATATGATGGCGCCGGCCTGGACATTCCACAGCCACCACGCCGAGTCCGCCCCGGCAACGATGCCGGCCTCGATCTGCATGTCGGCGGTGCCGAACAGGTTCCAGCCCATCGCGAACGGATCGGAAAGTGCCGCAAGCGCGTACTGTCCGTCGATGAGCAGCGCGGTCAGATAATGAGCGACATGATAGGCGAGCGCGATCGGCACGATCGACCAGACCAGCAGGCCAGCCGCCTCGCCGAGGGTATGATCGCCGTCGGCGAGGCGCTGGCCGAGCCAGACGGCAAGCAGGAACACCGCCGCCAGCAGCACGAATGTCAGCACCAACCCGAACGTGCCGCTGCCGATCACCGCGGTGCGGCCGGGAAATTCGAGCGGATTGATGCCGAACAGGCCAAGCCAGAAGAACGTCTTCGACAAGCCGTCGAACGATACCGACGACAGGGCCAGCAGCAGGAAGGCGATGCCGCTGGTCGGCAACGGCTTGGCGGCAAGCAGCTTGGCGCCCGGCCAGCACAGGTCAAGCCGGCCGTTCTCATCGCGCTCTACAATCGCGAAGCGCGCCACCATCGAGAAGAAAACCGTCAGGAATTCGCCGCTGCGGCTCCAGGCACGATAGCCGAATACCAGCATCGCAAGGAAGGTGAGCAGCCAGTAAAGGCCCGCGGCTGAGGCCAGCCGCACCGGATCGTCAGGCGCCGGATCGATGAGTTCGAACCAGGCAAAGGCGAAGAACAGTATCACTGCCGGCCAGTAGCCAAGCCATCGAGGGCATTGCCACCTTCCCTCGTCGTCCCCGCCCAACAGGCGCGAGACGAGGCGCCATGGCCCGTACCACGGGTTGAGCCATGACCAGAGATCGCCGAAGACGCCTTGCAACAGCGCGACGCCGGCCCACAGCAATGTCCAGATCACCAGCGGCAACGGGTTGGAGAGCGGGTCGCGGCTGCCGGAAAATCCGGCGGCGCTCAGGAGTGCAAAGCCGGCAAAGGATATCAGACTGACGGCAGTGCGGACGCTGTCGCCGAAGGTGAATAGCGGCAGGCGCCGGCGCCAGAAACGATCGAGCCAATCCACCGGCAGCAGCGCCAGCACGAGGAAACTGACGGCAACGGCGAAGGCGCCGCCGACCAGGTAGTAGCCCGTCGGCAGGAGCAGGACATGGCCACGGTCAGAGGCGTGCGCGAAGGCGGGGGTGGGGAGGAAGGCCAGCAAAGCGATGAGGCACGGGGGCGCCATGGAACTCACTCTATCCAAAAGCCCCACTCACCCCTCACACCTTGACCAGTTGCTCCACGCGGTCCTTCTCCCCGAAAATCCTGATATAGCGCTCGATCTCGTTCTCATCTCCGGTCGCCTTGGCCGGATTGTCGGAGAGCTTGACCGCCGGCCTGCCATTGGCCTCGGTGACCTTGCAGACCAGCGATATGGCGTCGAGGCTGTTGGTTTCGGTCGGCGCGCAGCCTTCGAAATCATTGGTCAAATTGGTGCCCCAGCCGAAGGACATGCGCACCTTGCCTTTGAAGTGGCGGTAGGTCTCCTCGATTGTCTCGACCTCAAGCCCATCGGAGAAGATCAGCAGCTTCTGGCGGGGATCCTTGCCCTTGTCGCGCCACCACGACAGTATCTTCTCGCCGCCCTCGATGGGCGGCGCGCTGTCGGGGCGGAAACCGGTCCAGTCGGCCACCCAGTCCGGCGCGTCGCGCAGGAACGACGCGGTGCCGAAGGCGTCGGGCAGCACGATCAGCAGATTGCCGCCATAGTAGCGCTGCCAGTCCTGCAGCACCTTGTAGGGCGACTGTTTCAGCTCTTTTTCGGAATTGGCCAGCGCCGCGAATACCATCGGCAGTTCATGCGCGTTGGTGCCAAGCGCTTCGAGGTCGTTGTCCATCGCCAGAAGCACGTTGGAGGTGCCGGTGAACGCCTCGCCGATACCTTCCTTCAGCGCTTCGACGCACCAGCGCTGCCACAGGAAGGAATGGCGCCGGCGCGTGCCGAAGTCTGAGATGCGGATGCCGGGCAGCGCTTTCAGCCGTTCGGTCTTGGCCCACATCTTGGCCTTGGCGCGGGCATAGAGCACATCGAGCGCGAACGGCCCGAACGCGCGCATGGCGGCGCGAGATCGAAGTTCATTGATGATCGCCAGCGCCGGGATCTCCCACAGGGTGGTGTACATCCACGGCCCGTTGAAGGTCAGTTCATATTGCCTGTCCCGCTTCGACAGCTCGTATTCGGGCAGCCGAAAACCTTCGAGCCAGGCGAGAAACTCCGGCTCGAAGATCTGCTTGCGGCCGTAGAAATTGTTACCGGCGAGCCAGATCATCTCCTTCTTGGAGAAGCGCAAGGTGCGGGCATGATCGAGCTGTTCGCGCAATTCGCCCTCATCGATCACGTCCGCGAGGCGAACCGAAGTGGTGCGGTTGATCAGCGAGAAGGTGGTCTCGACCTTGGGGTACATGCCCCAGATCATCTGCAGCATCAAAAGCTTGTAGAAATCCGTGTCGAGCAGGCTGCGCACGATCGGATCGAGCTTCCAGGTGTGGTTGTAGACCCGCCGCGCAATATCGGTCTTAGCCATGTTTCAACACCGCCTTTGCTGCCTGCAATCCACAACCGCGACAGGCCTCATAGCATCGAATTCGCCAGAACGCTGCCCGGTTTCAGGCTGGCCCGACAAAAAGAGAGCCCTGTGGAGGCGGAAGCCCACCGATGGCCACCGCAAGCCGCTGTCAGGTTCCGGTTTTGGCACCGATGACCCTGAGCGCCGGACGCTTGCGGCGGCTGACGATGCGGCCCGCTACCGGCGCGTCGGCGCGGCCGTCATCCCCGGCCTTCTCGGCAAACAGCCAATCGATGAACACCTGCACGATCGGCGTCGCCCTCATCTCGTTGCGACAGACGACATAGAAATCGTCGACCGCCGGCACCGACAGGCTGAACGGCGCGACCAGCATACCTCTGGCCAGCAACGCGCTCGCCGTCACGGAATCGCCCAGCGCCACGCCATGGCCATGCACCGCCGCCTCGGTCGCCATGCGTGCGTCGCCAAGATGATGGCGGCGGCCCCGCTCCAGGTCCAGCGCGTCGGCGGCCGCCAGCCATGTGTGCCATTCCCGGCCATCGTCGCCATGCAGGAAGACATGGTCGGCGAGATCCCTGACGCTGCGGATCGGACGGTTGTTGATCAAGGTCGGGCTGACCACCGGAAACAGTTCGAGGCCCGACCATTTGCGCATCCAGCAATCGGCCCAGCTGCCGTCGCCATAATGCACGCAGACGTCGATGTTCGGCGCCCGCAAATCCCTAGGGTCGTTGGAGGGGATAAGCGTCAGACTTATGTCGGGATATTGCGCCATGAAACTGCCGAGCCGCGGTGTCATCCACAACAACAGCAGCGCCGGCACGCAGGAGACCGAAAGTGTGCCGCTGCTCGCCGGCCTTGTCATGCGCTGGGTGGCGGTCGCGATACTGTCGAAGGCCGTCGAGACCGCCGGCAAAAGTTCGGCGCCGTGAGGAGTCAGTTTGACCCGCTGACCGACCCGCTCGAACAACTTGACGCCGAGCGACTGCTCGAGTGCCTTGATCTGGTGGCTGATGGCGCCATGCGTGACATTCAGTTCACTCGCCGCCTTGGTCAGCGAGCCATGGCGGGCCGTTGCCTCGAAGGCACGCAGCGGATTGAGAGGCGGCAGCCGGTTGGCCATGAGCATCCATTCAAGCGCGATCCCGAAAAGCGGAGGCCGGTTTTCGGATCAGATCGTGCTCCGAGTTTATTGTGAGATTTTCTCACAGAGAACACGCTAACATTATCATTTGATTTTTCAATGGGGCTGCCAGACACTTGAGCCCGAAACAGCTTCAAGACGTGAAATCTGCAGGCAGCCAGCGCGACAGCGACCCGCCCGGACGACGGTCGGCTCGCCAGGCATCGCCAACGGTCGCACTGCATCAGCCCGGGCAGGAGGAGCGGATATGGGATACGATCGCGGCAAGCTCGATGCGTTGCGTCGCAAGTATGGTGAAAGCCATGGCGGCGAGATGTTCGACCCGAAGTTCCGCAAGGTCGCCGACAAGATCTTTTCCAAGAGCGGCACGCGGCTGGCGCCCTATTCCGGCATCCCGACCTTCCTCGCCGCACCTTACCGCGAAATAGCGGCCGATAATCCGGATTTCGGCGATTTGCAGGTGGCGATGATCGGCGTGCCGATGGATCTCGGCGTCACCAACCGGCCGGGCGCGCGCTTCGGGCCAAGGGCGCTGCGCGCCATTGAGCGCATCGGCCCCTACAATCACGTGCTGGAATGCGCGCCGACACATGAGCTCAGGGTCGCCGATATCGGCGATACGCCGTTCCGCAGCCGCTACCGGCTGGAGATCAGCCATGATGACATCGAGCGCCGCACCAACCAGATCGTCGATGCCGGCGTCATTCCATTGTCTGTGGGCGGCGACCATTCGATCAGCCATCCGATCCTGAAAGCCGTCGGCAAGAAGGCTCCGGTCGGGCTGATCCACATCGATGCCCATTGCGACACCAGTGGCCTCTTCGACATGACCAAATTCCACCATGGCGGGCCGTTCCGCAACGCCGTGCTAGACGGCGTGCTCGATCCGACGCGCACGATCCAGATCGGCATTCGCGGCTCGGCCGAATATCTGTGGGAGTTCACCTATGAGTCCGGCATGACGGTGGTCCATGCCGAGGAAGTGACCGGTCTCGGCATTCCCGCCATCATCGAGAAGGCGCGCAAGATTGTCGGCGACGGGCCGACCTATGTCTCCTTCGACATCGACAGCGTCGATCCGGCCTTCGCGCCCGGCACCGGCACGCCGGAAGTTGGCGGGCTGACGACGCGCGAAGTGCTTGAACTGCTGCGCGGCCTCAAGGGCCTCAACATCGTCGGCGGCGACGTCGTCGAGGTGGCGCCGCAATACGACGCCACCACCAACACCGCGCATGCCGCCGCACAGGTGCTGTTCGAGATCCTGAGCCTCATGGTGTTCAGCCAGGCTGTTACCGGCAAGGGAACCTGACGTTCAGAAAGCAAAGGCGGCCGCCGTACTGGAGCCGGCGGCCGACCCAAACAAACAAAGCTTCCAGAGGGGAATAAAAATGACGATCCGAAAGACATGTGCATCCATAGCCGCCATGCTGATGCTCAGCACCGCTGGTCTCTCATTGGCAATCCAGGCCGCCAGCGCCGATGCGCTGGCCGATATCACCAAGGCCGGCGCCATCAATGTCGGCGTCTTCGCCGATTTCCCGCCCTTCTCCTCGGCCAGCGCCGATATGAGCCTCAAGGGCTATGACATGGATGTCGCGCAATACATTGCCGACACGCTCAAGGTGAAGCTCAACCCAGTCTCCGTCACCGGCCAGAACCGCATCCCATACTTGAACGACCACCGCGTCGATCTCTTGATGAGCGTCGGCTATTCGAAGGAGCGCGAGCAGGTGATCGACTTCGCTGTCGCCTACGCGCCCTACTACATCGCCGTCATCGGTCCGGCGGCACTTTCGGTCAAGGGCAAGGAAGACCTTGCCGACAAGTCGATCGCCGTCAACCGCGGCACGCTGGAAGACACCTCGCTCACCGAGGCAGCGCCGGCGTCGGCCGACATCAAGCGCTTCGACAACTACAATTCGGTGATCCAGGCCTTCATCTCGGGCCAGACGCAATTGATGGTCGTCGGCAACGATGTCGGCGCGCAGGTGCTGGCCAAGCAGGACGCGCTGGAGCCCGAGCAGAAGTTCCAGCTCCTGACCTCGCCCTCCCATATCGGTCTCAACAAGAATGAGGACAGCCTGAAAAAGGCGGTCAACGATGCCGTTGCCAAGATGCTGGCGGACGGCAAGCTCGACGAAAGCTCGAAAGCCTGGCTGAAGACGCCGCTCAATCCCGACAATCTCAAGGATTGAGTTTCCGTGGCCTTTGCCTGGCTTCCAGGTGCTGTCGGCGACATAGCGCGCGGCGCGGCCACGACGATCCTGTTGATCGCCGTGACCACGCTGGCGGGAACGTTCCTCAGCATCCTGGGTGCCGCGGGGCGCCGCAACGGCCCGGTGCTGCTCAAGCGGGCCATCGCCTGGTATGTCGAGATCATCCGCAACACGCCGTTCCTGGTGCAGCTGTTCTTCATCTTCTTCGGCTTGCCCAGCCTCGGCATCAGGCTCGATCCGGTACTTGCCGCCATCCTGGCGATGACCCTCAACATGGCGGCCTACACCATCGAGATCGTCGGCGCCGGGCTTGACGCCGTGCCTGGCGGGCAGACGGAAGCAGCGCTCGCGCTGGGCTTGAGACAACGCCAGGTGTTCATCAAGATCGTGCTGCCGCAGGCGCTCAAGGTGATCTTTCCAGCGCTGGCCAGCCAGATCGTCATCATGATGCTGGAGTCCGCCGTGGTGTCGCAGATCGCGGTGCGTGAGCTGACCTACGAGGCCGACATGCTGCAGGCGCGCACCTTCCGCTCCTTCGAGACCTATTTGGTCGTGACGATGGTCTATCTCCTGATGTCGATGGCCTTGCGCCGGCTGCTGGTCACAGGCGGCCGCCGCGTCCTGGGGGCTGGCGTGTCATGATCGAATTCACCTTCTGGGACATCGTGCGCAACCTGCTGCTCGCCGCCCGCTGGACGGTGCTGCTATCGCTGGCGGCCTTCATCGGCGGCGGCATTGTCGGCCTGGTCGTGTTGTTCTTCAGGATCGCCAAGAATAAGTGGAGCCGGCGCGTCGCCTCCGGCTACATCGCCCTGTTCCAGGGGACGCCGCTTTTGATGCAGCTGTTCCTGATGTTCTTCGGTCTGCCGATGCTGGGCCTGCGCATCGAGCCATGGACGGCGGCGGTGCTCGGCCTCACCTTCTTCGCCAGCGCCTATCTGGCCGAAATCTGGCGCTCCGGCGTCGCCGCCCTGCCACTAGGCCAATGGGACGCCGGCGCCAGCCTCGGCCTGCACTACCTGCAGGAACTCAGGCTGATCATCCTGCCGCAGGCGTTTTCGATCACCCGCGCGCCGACAGTCGGTTTCCTGGTGCAGCTCATCAAATCGACGGCGCTGACCTCGATCATCGGCTTCGAGGAACTGGTGCGAACCTCCAACGCCATCAACAACGCCACCTTCGAGCCCTTCAAGGTCTATGGACTGGTGGCGCTGATTTTCTTCGTCATGTGCTTTCCGCTGACGCAGTACGCGCGGAAGCTCGAAAAGCGGGCGATGGCGCATTGAGGCCGAATGCACGTTGATGTTGACGGGCATCGACGGCGATTACACTGAGTGCGGTGCTGGCTTAGCCGGCGCTGAAGATTGCCGGCAGTATCATCGCGCAGGCAGCACGCGAATGAAGGCGACGCGTGGGAAGCCAGTCGGCAGCTCTAGCGCTTTACATCTGCAGCCGAGTACCTAGTTTTAAAGCTTCGCACCGTGCACCTTCGTGCGTGGATGATCGAGAACGGGACCGTGAGCTCTGGCCGGTCCCTCAAAAACTTCCGAAAGGATGACTGCTATGACACAGGCCAAGAATGGCGACACCGTGCGCATCAACTATACTGGACGTCTGGCCGACGGCACTCAATTCGATGCTTCCGGCAGCGAACCGCTGCAATTCACGCTGGGTGAAGGGCAACTGATCCCTGGCCTTGAAACCCAGGTCGAGGGCATGGAGGTGGGTGCGAAAAGCACCGTCAAAGTTCCCGCCGAGGCCGGCTATGGGCCACATCGCCCTGAAGCGGTCATGACCATCGACCGCGCCAAGGTGCCAGACAACATCAACGTCGATGTCGGCACTCGATTGCAGGTTAGAACCGGCGACGGGCGCCCCATGCCGGTAACGGTCGTCGGCGCGGACGACGCCAGCGTCAAGCTCGACGGCAATCATCCGTTGGCCGGAAAGGACCTGGTATTCGATGTTGAACTGGTCGAGATCGTTCAGGCGGCGTAGTTTCGGCGTCAACGGGATGAATCATGGCTGAAAGTTTGAGTCACCGGTTCGACTCAACCCGCAGCGCGAAGAATATGACGGTCGCCGAGCAACGGGCGGCCGTCCCATATCAATGTCCGAACACCAGCGGCGGCGCCAGGCGATCCCGCCGCAACAGCGCCAGAAGCCGCGCCGCCACGGCCAGCCGGGCGGCCGCTGTTGCCTTTACTTCGGTATAGGCAAAGATGAGACACGGAAGCTGCAACCAGCCGCCAGGCTCTCGCCAGGGCCAAGCACCGTCAATCCATTCCATATGTCGATCGAGCCGCGGTTGTGAGCATCGACGACATGACTTACCGGCTCGAAACAGAAAAAGTCGCTCGCCTGCGATGGCGAATAGACCTGGTAGAAGTTCAAGGGCGGCGACGCCTCGATCCTGAGGCCGCTATTTTGCTCCGGCCAACATATGGAAGCGACGCCGTCCCAGCCGGCGAAGGCATTGTTTATCCATCCGACTGGCAAGGCGGTCGGCGTGCCGAAATCCCAATCGGGACGGGTTTTGACATCCACGAACCCGTCAGGAAGATGGTCCGGCCGTTCGAGGCAGACCTGTGACGCCGGGGCGTGAAGCGTTGTCCGTGAGGTTCTGGGCAACCATGGATGAACGCCAAGCCCGAACGGAAGCCTGACCGTCGCGCGGTTGACGATTTGAAGCAGCAGTTCGAGCGCCTGTCCAGTCAGCGCGTAGCTCACCTCCGCGCGGTACCGGTACGGGCCGGGTCCCCCGCTGGTCAGCGACAGCCTGGCATGGTCCGGCGTCAGGCTGTCGACATCCCATGCTTTTGAAAATCCATTGCCGTGAATGGGAAACGGCTCGCCGGCAAGGTTGGGAAGCAGTTCGTGAAAATTGGCGTCGAAGGTGAAGCCACCGCTCGAGATGCGATTTGACCATGGCAGGAGCAAATTGCAGGCGAGATCGAAGGGGTTCGAACTCCCGTGCTCCGGCCATGGCCTGAACAGCGGCACGCGGCCATGGTCGAACCGCGCCAGACCTGCCCCAAGCGACGGAACAATTTCGGCGGACAGGTCGCCGCTTCGAATTTCAATGGTCTCGATCATTCAGACGGTATCGGCCTTGGCAGCGGCGGCCGGCTGTTGATGGCGACCCTTGCGGGCGACAGCGAGAAGGTCATTCGACGCGATGCCGATCAGCGCTTTCATCTGATCATGCGCGTCGTCGACCCTGCGCATGCGGATGGCTTCCAGCACGTCGCCATGCGCGCTCAGTGTCTGCTGGTAGTTGGCGGTGGCCGATGTGGTCAATCGGAAGGAGAAGCTCAGCGCCGCAGCAAGCATGTTGCCGAGATTGGCGAAAACCGGGTTGCGGCTGGCGCGCAGGATGGCGGTATGAAAACGGACGTCGGCGTCGAGACAGGCGGCGAGGTCATCCTCCGGCGCTATCCGCATGGCCTCGTAGGCGGCTTCGATCACAGCGAGATCGCCCGAGGTCGCCATCTTCGCCGCAAGCTGAGCGGCAGCTGGCTCGATGACCAGCCGCGCCTCGATCAAGCCGCGAACAAAATCGAGATCGGGCTCGATGTCGCGCATCCATTCGAGAACCTGCGCATCCAGCCTGTTCCATTCGCTCGACACACGCACGCGGGTGCCTGCCCGCTTGCGCGCCTCGATCAATCCCTTGGCCGAAAGCGTCAGCAGCGCATCGCGAAGCGCTGTGCGGCTGGCGCCGTAGATGACACACAGTTCAGCCTCGGTCGGCAGCAGCGCGTGCTGTGCATAGGTGCCGGCGAGAATGCGCTGTCCGAGATCGCGGGCGATACGATCCTTCAGGGATGACGTGGCGCCATCCCCGGCGGACGGATCCTGCTTGCCTTGACCAGTCGAAGCGGTCGCCGCGTCCATCGTCATGTCCTGTTCAAGTGGTACTCGGCAATCACCACAGCAAGGATCAGCAGCGAGCCTTTTGCAAGCAATTGATAAAAGGTTGGTACCGACGTCAGTATCATTCCGTTGTTGAGCACGCCAATGATGGCGACGCCGAGCAGCGCGCCGACAATCGTTCCCTTGCCGCCCTGCAAGGCGCAGCCACCCAGCACCGCCGCTGTAATGGCCTCGAGTTCCAGGCCCTGCGATCCGGATACAGGCTGCCCCGAGCCGGTGCGGGCAGCCAGCAGGATCCCGGCCAGACCGGCGGCAACGCCACTCATGATGTAGATGCCGACGCGGTAGCGGTTGATGTTGATGCCGGAGAAGCGGGCGACAACGGGATTGCCGCCGAGCGCATAGATGTTGCGGCCGACGATCGAGCGCGCCAGGAAGAGATGGAACACGATCGCGGTCAGAACAAGAATCCAGATCAGCAGCGGCAGGCCGAGGATCCGCCCGATGCCTATGAACCGGAACGTGTCGCTGAAGATGGCGATCGACTGGCCATCGGACATGATGAAGGCGATACCCCGAAAAATAGCCATGGTGCCGAGCGTGGCAATGACCGCATTGACCCGTCCGTAGGTGATGATGATGCCGTTGACGAGACCGGCAAGACCGCCAAGCACCAGGCCGGCAACGATGCCCGCCGAGGGCGACCCGGTCGCTTGGATGGCCATTGCAGTCGATACGGTGGTCAGGCCGACAGTGGCGCCGACGGCGATATCGAGGCCGCCGGCGACAATGACAACCGTCTGGCTCATCGCCAGCACGCCGAGGATGGTGATGCCGAGACCGATGTTGAGCAGGTTTCGGCTGGAGAAAAACACATCGGCGCGCAGCGAACCGAAGATGACGACGAGAATGGCGAGCGCGACCAGCAGGCTGATGTTGTGAACGCCAAGGCGCTCCACTAGGCGCGAGGAAGCCCCCCTGGCGCCGGTCTGCGCTTTCGAGGCGCGAAGCTCGAGGCTGTTCATTGGATGTGGTCTCCGAGCGCTGGTGCCGATTGCGGCATGGCGTGTTTGAGGATCGTCGCCTCGTCGATGTCGGGCCGGGACAATTCGGCGGTGATGCGGCCTCCCGCCATGACCAGAACCCTGTCGGCGAGGCCGATGAGTTCCGGCATTTCCGAAGAGATCAGGATGATGCCGATCCCGCTTGCCGCGAGTTCATCGATCAGCCGATAGATTTCCGCCTTGGCGCCGATGTCGATGCCGCGGGTCGGTTCGTCCAGGATGAGCAGCATCGGCTGCCGGGCAAGCCAGCGCGCCAGAACGACTTTCTGCTGGTTGCCGCCCGACAGCTTTGAAACCTGTTCGTCGAGATTCGGAGCCTTGATCGACATCTTGGCTGCCAGAGGCGAGACAATCTCCAGCGCCTTGCGCCGATTGAAGAAGCCGAAGCTCGACGTCTTGTCGGGCACGCAAAGTGCCGCGTTGTCGAGAATGCTTCTAAAGAGCAGCAGCGCCTCGTGCTTGCGGTCTTCCGGGGCAAAGCCAATGCCGGCGACGATTGCCGCATGCGGACTGTTGGCGAGAACCGACACACCGTTCATGGCTATGGTTCCAGCGAGGCGGCGGTCATAGCCGACAATCGCCTTTGCCAGTTCGGATCGGCCCGCACCCACGAGGCCGGCGATGCCGAGCACTTCGCCTCGGCGAACCCTGAGGCTGACATCGCTGACGCGGTCGGTGCTCAGGCCCGCCACGTCCAGCAACAGTTGTCCCGCCCGCCACGTCTCGCGCGTGAACAGGTCGGCTATGTCGCGGCCGACCATGAGCTTGGCAATGGTCTGTTCGCTGGCACCGGCTGCCGGCGAATCGTCGACCAGCCGACCGTCGCGCAAAACGACGATGCGGTCGGCAAGGTCGATGATCTCGTTCAGCCGGTGCGAGATGTAGACGATCGATGTTCCCTCTTCGCGCAGTCGGCGGATGACTGAAAACAGGCGGCGCGCCTCGTCATCGGTCAGCGACGAAGTCGGCTCGTCGAAGGCGATCAGGCGGCCGCCGGCGCGGATGGCGCGCATGATCTCGATCATCTGCCGTTGCGCCGGGCCGAGTGTGCTGCACAGTTGCCGCGGCCGCATGTCCTGCTGCATGCCGAAGGTCGCAAGCACCCGGTCGGTCTGTTCCTCCAGCTTGCGCCAGTCCAGCAGCACCCCCGCCAGTCGCGGCAATTCACCGACGAAGATATTTTCGGCAACCGTCAGGTTCGGCACGATCTCCGGCTCTTGATGGATGACGCGAATTCCGGCCCGATGGCTGTCGCGCGGCTCGCCGAAAACAATCGGCGTGGAACCGTGCCGCACGGTGCCGCCGTCGGGGCCGAACACACCTTCGAGAATGCGCATCATCGTTGATTTGCCGGCGCCGTTCTCGCCGACCAAAGCGAGCACCTCGCCCGGCCGGAAGGCGATCGAGACGCTGTCGAGCGCCTGCACGACGCCAAAGCGCTTCGATACCTTGTCGAGCGAGAAGAATTCCGGTTGGGTCAAAGCTCACTCCTTGGGAATACGTGCAACCGTACAGCGTCATGCGCCTTACGTCGCATGACGCGTAGCCGGTTCACTTGCAGAGCTTGGCCTTGTAGTCCGAGGCAAAATTGTCGGCGGTGATGTATTCCGGGTCGGTGAAGGATTGAACCGGCAGCTGCGTTCCATCCTTGATCGAGGCCAACAGGATCTTTACCGCCAGCGCGCCATGGTTTGCAGAGTTCAGCCACATCGTACCACGGAATGCCGAAGGCTTTCCGGATCCGAAGGCCTCACAGGCGCGACTGCCGTCAATGCCGATGCCCATGCCCTGGTCCGGGGTATAGCCGGCGTTTTCCAGGGCACGCGCCCCACCCAGCACGCCGTCGTCATTGCAGGAATAGAATATCCAGTTGGTGACACTGGGGTTGGCGGTCAAGGTGGTGGTCATCACGTCGATGGCATTGACCATCGTGTTGTCGTAGGGGACGCGAACGATGTTGGCGGGCTTGAAGTCGGGCACCGCCTTCAGGAACGCCTCTTCGGCGCCCTTGTTGCGCTGCATGCAGGTATCCGCCTTGCGGTCCTCGATCGAGGCGATGCGCACCTCTTTTCCGGCCCAGCCGCCGGTCTTGTAGAGCTTGGCCAGCTCTTCGCCCACCCGCGCGCCGATATTGTACGCATTCATCCCGACATAGGGGACCTGGGAGCCGTCCTGGTAGTAGATGTCGTCGTCGACCGCCACCAGAGGAATTTTCGCTGCCTTGGCTTTCTCGGCGATGACCGGTCCCAGCGCCTTGTCGGGAACGACGATGGCGATGCCCTTGACGCCGTCACCGACCATTGTATCGAAAGTGGTGATCGTCAAATTGGCGTCGAACTGGACGTCCTGCGATACGAAGGTGGCTCCGCCCGCCTCTGCCGCTTTCTTGGCGCCGCCGACTTCGGCGACGAACCATGGATGGTCACCCATCTTGTTGATGTAGCCGATCTTGATGTCGTCGGCGCTTGCCGCGCCGGCCATCAATCCGCCAGCCAGTATCGCCAGTGCTGCCACTGTCTTGGTCGTCGATTTCATGTGGATCCTCCCTGCTTGATGGTTGTCAGTCGTGGTAGAGAACCGAGCGGCCACCATCGATGGTGATCGTTTCGGCATTGATGAACGGCGCTTCGTCGGAAGCGAGGAAAACGGCCGTCATTGCAACCTCGTCCGGTCGGCCAATGCGCTTGGGCGGATGGAGGTCATAGGCCCGCCGCTTCTCCTCGGCGGGGTTTGGAAATGTGTTCCAGTAGGCTTCCGCGATCGGCGTCTCGATATAACCGGGGGCGATCGCGTTCACGCGGATGCCGCGCGCCGCATATTCGATGGCGAGCGAGCGGGTTAGGCCGACAAGCGCATGCTTGGCAACCGGATAGGGAAAAGTGTGAGGAATGATCTTGAAAGCGTGGCAACTGGCTATGTTGACGATCGATCCCGAACCGTTCGCCAACATCGTCGGCAGAACCGCCTTGGCGCAGAACCATGCGGCCTGGAGGTCGAGCTTCAGGCAACGGTCCCATTCCTCGTCCGGCATCAGCAGGGGTTCGTGGAAGACGTTAGCGCCGGCATTGTTGACGAGAACGTCGATGCCGCCATAAGCCGCTATCGTGTGGGCTACCATGTCGGCTACCGCCGATTGGTCCGTGACGTCGATTTCGACGAAAAGCGCGTCGGCACCCTGGGCACGCAATGCGTCGGCGATTGCCTTGCCGCTTGCCGCATTCAGCTCGGCGATAACGGTCTTTGCCCCCTGCATGGCGAAGGCCCGGGCCGTGGCGGCACCAATGCCCTGTCCGGCGCCGGTGACGATTGCGATCTTTCCCTGAAGCCTGCCTGTCATGGCGCTCACCAATCGACCACGGTGCCGTCGGGCATGATCGCGTTGCGGGCATGCAACACTTCCTGCTTGAAGGGGTGGCGCGCTATGACATCCTCATTGACGGTGACGCCTAGTCCCGGCAGTTCAGGCACGTCCCAGCGGCCTGGTTTGCGTTGGATCGGCCAGGAAACGACGTCGTCGTACCAGGCGACCGCGCCGGACATCTCCTCCTGGATGATGACGTTCGGCGTCGATATGCCGAAGTGAAGTGCTGCAACGCCGGCGATCGGGCCGAGCGGGTTGTGCGGCGCAAGGCCGACGCCGGCCGTTTCCGCCAAGGCCGCGATCTTCTTGGTCTCGAGCAGGCCGCCGGTGTGGCAGATATCCGGCTGGGCAATGTTGAAGGCGCGCGCCGCGATCGAGTGGGTGAACTCGCGGCGCCCGATCAGCCGTTCGCCGGACGCGATCGGTACCGCCGATCGCGCGGTGATATGCGCCAGGCCGGCGACATCTTCAGGCGGCACCGGTTCCTCGGCGAACATTATGCGGGCCGGCTCGATCGCCTTGAGGTAGTCCATCGCCGCGTTGACGGAGGCCGGGCGTCCGTGAAAGTCGACCATGATGTCGATATCGGGACCGACGGCTTCGCGCAGCGCGCCAACCATGTTTGCAACGGCGTCCACTGCCTTCGCCGGCGAGACATAGTGGGTGTAGGGAATGCAGACGACCTTGACCGCATCATAGCCAGCCTGCGTCACGATGCGTCCGCGTTCGACGATCATGTCCGCCGACCCGCTCTCATAGACCGCCTTCATGTCGCCCAGGCCGAGATGCGTGTAGGTGCGCAGATAGTCGCGAACCTGACCGCCGAGAAGCCGCCAGACCGGGACGCCCAGCGACTTACCCAGAATATCCCAAAGTGCGATCTCGATGCCGCTGACGGCTGACATTCCCTCGACGCCGAGACGCCAGAAGCCATGCCGCGTCAGGATCTGGTAGCACTGTTCGACATTGCGCGGATCCTGCCCGATCAGCAGCGCCTCGAGGTCCTGCAACGCGCCGACAACGGCACGCGTCTTCCATTCCAGCGTCGCCTCACCCCAGCCAAACAGACCGGGCTCGTCGGTTTCGACCCGAACGAAAACCCAGTTGCGCATTTCCGCATTGCAGACCAGCGCCTTGATGGCCGTAATTTTCATTGATCCTCCCCGTGTCGTCTTTTTTTACGACATTATGTATGATTTATTACGGTTAACATGTGCAAGTCAAGTGCAGCATGGCCGGGTTCATGTCGTATTTTGCTGGCAATGCCGGCAGCAGGCGCAAAGCGTCATCAGGGCCTGAGCCCTTCAACGTCGGCAGTTCACGTCGGTGCACACAGGGTGTTAGAAGGCCCGCTCCTGGCCTTGCGAGCCTCGAAGCCGCCAGTCCGCCACGGCCCGTGCCGAAACGTTCATTGCGTCGGCTAATCGCCGGCTCATGGCGCTTAGCCGACGTTTCGCGTCAGTTCTGAAGGCGCCGCTGGATGGGCCTCAAAGTTGGGACATAACGGCCACCTGGCAGCGGGCGTCCGGCTGCTCTCAGTGCCCGAACACCAGCGGCGGCGCCAGGCGATCCCGCCGCAGCCAGCGCGCCAGAAGCAGCGCCGCCACCACGGCCAGCCCCGACGACAGGCCGATCCAGATGCCGACGCCACGGAAGCTGAAATGGAAGGCGAGCAGCACGCCGAGCGGCAGGCCGACGCCCCAATATCCGATCGCGGCATAGATCATCGGCACTTTGGTGTCGTGCAGGCCGCGCAGCATGCCGGCGGCCACCGCCTGCGCGCCATCGAAGACCTGGAACAGTGCTGCGAAGGCGAGGAACGACACGGCAAGCGCGATCACCCTGGCATTGGCCGGGTTGCTCAGATCGATGAAGGCGCTGATCAGCGGATGCGGCCACAGGATCATCACCAGCCCCATCAGCGCCATGAACGAGACGCCGATGACGAAGGCGGTCCAGCCGGCGCGCGAAACGCCTTCCGGATTGCCGGCGCCGTGGGCAAGCCCGACGCGCACCGTCACCGCCTGGTTGAGGCCGAGCGGCACCATGAAGCTGATCGAGGCAATCTGGATGGCGATCGCATGCGCGGCGAGCGAATCCGCGTCGATCAGGCCCATCAGCAGCGCCGCCGCATTGAAGATCGTCACCTCGAAGGCGAGGAGGCCGGCAATCGGCAGGCCGAGCCGCAGAAGACCCCTGAAGCGCGGCCAGTCGGCGCGCCAGAAGCGCCCGAACAGACGGTAGCGCCGGAACCTCTTCTCCAGCATCACCACGACGGCCATGCCGACGAACATCAGCGTGCTGGACAACGAGGTGGCAAGGCCTGAGCCTGCGATGCCCATCGACGGGATGCCAAGATTGCCGAACATGAACAGCCAATTGAAGAAGGCATTGCAGGCGACGGCGACGAAGACGATGACCAGCGCCCAGCCCGGCCGCTCCAGTGCCGAGATGAACGAGCGCAGCACGATATAGCCGTAGAAGGGCAGCACCGCCCATTCGAGCCATCGCAGATAGATGCCGGCCTGATGGGCGAGTGCCGGATCCTGGCCCATGGCCAGCAGGATAGCCTCGCCGTGCCACAGCACGAGCCAGATCGGGATCGAGATCAGGATCGCAAGCCACAGGCCCTGGCGCACGGTGCGGCGCAGGTCGCGCACCGAATGGCGACGGCGGCCGAGCTCGGTCGCGATCATCGGCGAGGTCGCCAGCATCAGGCCAAGCCCGAAGATCAGCGGCATGAAATAGAGGTTGGCGCCAAGCGCGCCGCTGGCCAGCGTATCCGGCCCCAGACGGCCCATCATCATGACGTCGGTGGCCGTCATCGCGGTCTGGCCGAGATTGGTCAGCACCATCGGCCAGGCGAGCGCCAGCGTCGCCATGATTTCCTGGCGCCAAAGATTTTCCGGCGCGCGAGCGCCGGCTTCGATCGCAGACATTGTCCTGTTCTTTCCAGTTGCGGCGCGTCGGCAAAGAGCCGGAAGCCGCATTCGAACGGCAAAACCTTCGGTTTCGCGGCGTTTGCGCCAGCTTTTGGACGAAACGCGACATGAAGGCAAGAGAGGAGGAGCGGGAACAGATTGAGCCAGCCGGAACACCGGGACCACCACTGGTTGCCGCCGAAGTGCATTTCACACTTGAGCAATCGGCTGCTACGGATTGCATGGAGGGTGTGGCGACAGATTCCGGATTTTCCAGGAGGCAGGATGCAGTTCAGGCGCAGGAAGAACCCGGTTGCGATCCCGCGGACAGCGCCGTCCTTCGAGCACATCGTCACCCAGGCGAGCGAAAGCTTCCTGTGGCGGCGCGACGACTATCCCTGGGAGCGCAACGTCTGGAACTTCCATCCGGAATACGAGATCCACCTGCTGCGAAAATCCTCCGGCGTGGTCCTGGTTGGCGATCATATCGGCGAATTCGGGCCGGGCTACCTGACCATCGTCGGTGGCGGGCTGCCGCATGACTGGGTGACCTCGGTGCAACCGGGAGAACTGATCGAAGGCCGCGACATCGTCCTGCAGTTCGATGCGCAGAGGTTGCGCGGATCGGCAGGCCTGTTGCCGGAATTGCGCGAACTGGAACCGTTCCTCGAACGGTCGCTGCGCGGCATGGTCTTTTACGGCCGCACCGCGCTGGATGGTGCCGACATCATGGAGCGGATGGGCGAGGTTAGCGGGCTAAGCAGGTTCTGTCTTTTCCTGGATCTCGTCGACCTTCTCGCACGCACCGACGAGTACGAATTGCTGTCGTCGCCTGATTTTTCGCCGGTTCTCGATGCCGCCTCGCTCGACATCATCCAGCGCACGCTGACCTATCTGTTCCAGCATTTTGCCGAGGATCTGAAGCTGCCGGAGGTGGCGGAACTGGCCGGAATGACGGAGAGCACGTTCTCGCGGTTCTTCCAGAAGAACACCGGCAACAGCTTCAGCGACCACCTAGCCAAGCTCAGGCTCTGGCAGGCTTGCAAGCTTTTGGCGGACACCGATATCGCGATCACCGATATCTGTTTTCAGGTCGGCTACATGAACATCTCGAACTTCAACCGCGCCTTCATGCGCAAGCACAAGATGACGCCGTCATCTTATCGCCGGCTGTCACGGCAGCGGCTGACAATGCGTGCATAAGCGCATCCTGAAATACCGTTTCAGCCCAAATCGATACTCATGTGACAGGCGTCGTATCCCGGCGCCGGTTTTTGCACCGCACAATGCATAAAAGTACAGGTCTGCTGCAACGAGGCTTCTAGCAAGCCTCGTCGCAACTCCGCATTTTAGCGATGGGTGGCATGTCACTCGGGCGATGGTGAGGATCGCGCAAGCCGAGGACTTCCGCTTCCTGCGAAATGTTCCTGGAGGAGAAAAGATCATGAAACCAGTTCGGCTTGCTGCCAGCCTTGGCGCAGCTTTTATGCTTTCCGCTACCGTTTCCACCATTGCCTTGGCGCAGGCGCCGGTCTGCTCGGCGCCGGTCAAGGTGCTGGCGCAGCCACGCGACGGCCTGACGCTTCTGGAGGACTCCAAGGACGAGTTCCAGAAGCTAGCCGGTGCCAGCTTCCAGATCGACTATCTGAACGAGAACGACCGCCGTGCGAAATCGCGCGCCGATGCGTCCACCGTCGGCAACTACAACGTCTACTATGTCGACGAAGCCAACGTGGCGCTATTTGCCTCGTCGAAATGGATCGTGCCGCTCACCGACTATTATCCGGCGGACTACGACTATGCCGATTTCGATCCGGGCCGCCAGAAGGTCGCCACCTATGACGGCAAGGTCTGGTTCGCGCCGCTGACCGGCGGCGGCGACCTGATGGTCTACCGCAAGGATATTCTGGAGGCCGCCGGCATCCAGCCGCCGAAGACGCTGGACGAACTGATCGCCGACGTGCCGAAGCTGACCAATCCGGACAAGGGCATATATGGCATCGCGCTGCGCGGCGCACGCGGTTCGGGCGCCAATGTCTGGCGCTGGATGCCGTTGTTCAAGGCCTATGGCGGCCAGTGGTTCGACGGCGACAAGCCAGCCTTCAACTCGGAGGCCGCCGTCAAGGCGACCGAAACCTATCTGAAGCTGTTCAAGGATTCGGCACCCGGCACGCAGACCGGCAGCTGGGATGAATCGACCGGCGCCTTCCTGGCCGGCCAAGTCGCCATCCTTGTCGAATCGACGCCGCTGTCGGGCATGGCGGTCGATCCGAAGACCTCGCAGGTGGTCGGCAAGATCGGCTTCCTGCCGCCGCCGGCGCCGCTTACCGGTGGTGGCTACGGTCATGGCCTTGCCATCGCGGCAAAGGCCAATGCCGACGATGCCTCGAAGAAGTGCGCCGGCCTGTTCATCGCCTGGGCAACGTCGAAGGAAAACGAGAAGCGCCGGCTCGACGCCCACCAGTTCGGTGAGCTGAACCGCACCAGCATCCTGTCCAGCAAGGAATTCGCCGACATCTACGGCGCCGACCTCGGTCAGGCGCTGGCCGAGACCGGCAAGGTCACGGCGGTCAACTTCTGGCAGGATCCGCGCTGGCCGGATCTCGGCGATCGCTGGGGCATCATCCTCGAGGAACTGGTCACCGGCACCCGCACCGACGTCAAGGGCGGCCTCAACGAGCTTGAAGCCTATGCCAACGAGCTGGTGAAGAAATAAGCCATCCTCCCCTGCGGCGCGCGATCCGCGGCATTCGACCGAATGTCGGGACCTGTGCGCCGCAGGTCCCCTTTTCTCTCCCGCTGCCGTTTGAGCCGGCCATCGCGCGAAAGGTCCAGCCATGTTCAATCGCCCGAGACGCAGCCAAGGATAGACAGATGCCGCGACGCTCATCCTTGCCGGTCACCTTCATCGTGCCGACGCTCGTCATTCTCCTGATCCTGTCTATGGTGCCGACGCTCTACGCGATCGTCATTGCCCTGCAGAACCGCGAGCTCTCCTCGACGGCCTATTCCTATGTCTGGTTGTCGAACTTCTATGACCTGTTCTTCGACCGCCGCTTTCTCAATGCGGTCTGGGTTTCGGTGAAGTGGGAGGTCGTCACCGTTGTCGCCACCATGGCCGTGGCGATCGGACTGGGCGTGCTGATGTTCGAGGTCGCCTCGCCGCGCCTGCGCAACATCTACTGCCTGCTGTTCATTGTCCCGGTCCTGCTGCCGCGTGTCTCGGCCGCCTTCGTCTGGAAGTTCGCCTACCATCCGCTCTACGGCATCGCCACCTACCCGTACCGGCTGCTGACCGGCGGGCTGATCTTCGACCCGCTGTCCAAGCCGGCGACGGCACTGTTCGCCGTCGCCTCCGTCGATGTCTGGCAATGGGGCCTGTTCTTCGCCGTCATCGTGCTGAAGCTGCTGGAGACCTTGCCGCCGCAGCCGATCGAGGCGGCGCGCCTCGACCACGCCAGGCACTGGCAGATCCATGCTTATGTGACCTTGCCGATGCTGAAGGCGCCGCTGATCAGCCTGATGTTCGTCAAGATGATCGAGTCGCTGCGCTCCTTCGACCTGATCTATGTGATGACCCGCGGCGGACCGGGCGTGGCGACCGAAACGCTCGATATGTACGCATTCTCGCAGGGCTTCATCGAGTCCGGCAAGGTGTCCTATGCCTCGGCGATGGCGGTTCTGATGATGATCGCCACCGTCATCACCTTCACCATGCTGTGGAAGCGGGTGCAGGCATGAGACCACCATATCGCATGAGGCCGGGCCGCCTTGTCGGCAAGGCCGTGCTGGCCTTCGCCTGCTTCATGGCCGTGTTTCCGCTGTTGTGGACGGCGCTCAATTCGCTGAAGAACAATGTCGATATCATCACCCGCGTTCCGCGCCTGGTGTTCACGCCGACGCTGGCCAACATCAGCTACATCATCGGCCGCGACAGCGTCATGACCGGCCTCTACAACTCGGTCATCGCCTGCGGCGTCGCGGTGCTGATCGGCGTGGTGCTTGGCCTGCCTGCCGCCTATGCTGTGGCGCGCTACCCCAACCGCTGGGCCGGCGACATCCAGTTCTTCGTGCTGTCGCTGCGCTTCCTGCCGCCGGTGGCTGTGGCCATCCCGCTGATGGTGATCTGGCTGCAGCTCGGCCTCTACGACACGCTCGCTGCGCTGATCGTCACCTATTCGCTGCTCACCATCTCGGTGATCATGTGGCTGGCCATTCCCGCCTTCCAGAGCGTGCCGAAGGAGGTCGAGGAAGCCGCCTTCGTCGATGGCTACGGCGCCTATTCCGTGTTCTGGCGGATCGCACTGCCGGTCGCCGCGCGCTCGCTGATCGGTGCGGTCGCGTTCAGCTTCGTGCTGGTCTGGAACGAGTTCCTGATCGCGCTGATGCTGTCCAGCTCCAATGCCAAGACCTTGCCGATCGTCGCCTCGGAACTGTCCCAGCAAGGCATGAACGTGCCGTGGGGCATCCTCAATGCCTCGGTCGTGCTTCTGTCGCTGCCGCCGCTTCTATTCCTCGGCGTGCTCAGCGGCTTCCTGAATTCCGTTTTCCGGCAAAAAAAGACTTGAAGCGAGGACGAGATATGCGGGCTTTGGTGCTTGAGAAAAAGGGCGAGCTGGCTCTGCGCGAGATTGCGTTGCCGCTCGACGTCGGGCCGGACGACGTCAGAATCGCCATCCACACGGTCGGTGTCTGCGGCAGCGACGTGCACTATTACACCCATGGCGCCATCGGCAGTTACGTCGTGCGCGCGCCGATGGTGCTTGGCCACGAAGCGTCCGGAACGATCGTCGAAGTCGGCGCCAATGTCAGGACGCTGAAGGTCGGGGATCGCGTCTGCATGGAGCCGGGCGTGCCGAACCTGTCATCGCGCGCAACAAAACTCGGCATCTACAATGTCGACCCCGACGTAAGCTTCTGGGCGACGCCGCCGGTGCATGGCATTCTTGCGCCGCAAGCCGTGCATCCGGCGGCGTTCACCTACCGGCTGCCGGACAACGTCTCCTTCGCCGAAGGGGCGATGGTCGAGCCCTTTGCCATCGGCATGCAGGCTGCTGCCCGCGCTCGCATCGTTCCGGGCGACGTGGCGGTCGTCGTCGGCTGCGGCCCGATCGGCATCATGATCGCGCTGGCAGCCCTTGCCGGCGGCTGTTCGAAAGTGCTGATTTCGGACTTCTCCGCCCCGAAGCTCGAGATCGCGGCGCGCTATCCGGGTATCGTCCCGGTCAATATCGGCGAGCAGTCGCTGGTCGAAGCGGTGGCTGTGGCGACCGACCATTGGGGCGCCGATATCGTCTTCGAGGCCAGCGGCAGCCCGAAGGCGTTCGCCGATCTGTTCGAGGTCGTGCGCCCTGGCGGCGCGGTGGTCCTCGTCGGATTGCCGGTCGAGCCGGTGGCGCTCAATGTGCCTGCGGCCATATCGAAGGAAGTGCGCATCGAGACGGTGTTCCGCTACGCCAACATCTTCGACCGTGCTTTGCAGCTCATCGCCTCCGGCAAGGTCGACCTCAACCCGCTGATCACCGGCACCTATCCCTTCGACGACAGCATCGAGGCCTTCGAGCGCGCGGCCGCGGCGCATCCGGAAGACGTCAAGCTGCAGATCCTGATTTCGAGCGAGAAGGGCTGACCGAACCATGTCCGCGATCACCTGCTCCAATATCGAGAAGTCCTACGGCGCGACGACCGTCATCCGCGACCTGAACCTCGCCATCGAGGAACACGAGTTCGTCGTCTTCCTCGGCCCTTCCGGCTGCGGCAAGTCGACCTTGCTGCGCATGCTGGCGGGGCTGGAGGACATCAGCGGCGGCGAGGTCTCGATCGGCGGCAAGGTGGTCAACGACCTCGACCCTGGCGACCGCGGCATCGCCATGGTGTTCCAGAACTACGCGCTTTATCCGCACATGACGATCTTCGACAACATCGCCTTCGGCCTGAAGCGGCAGAAGGTGCCGAAGGCGGAAATCCAGCAGCGCGTCGAGGCGGTCTCGAAGACGTTGGGGCTGGATCCCTATCTCGGCCGCAAGCCGGCGGAGCTGTCCGGCGGCCAGCAGCAGCGCGTGGCGATTGCCCGCGCCATGATCAAGACTCCAAAAGTGTTCCTGTTCGACGAGCCGCTGTCCAATCTCGATGCCAAGCTGCGCAATCACATGCGCATCGAGATCGCCCGGCTGCACCAGTCGCTGGAGACGACCACCGTCTACGTTACCCACGACCAGCTGGAAGCAATGACGCTCGCCGACCGCATCGTGCTTTTGCGCGACGGCCGGATCGAGCAGATCGGCTCGCCGGCCGAAATCTACGAGCGGCCGGGCAATCTGTTCGTCGCCGGGTTCATAGGGACGCCGAACATGAATTTCATCGACGTAGCCGTGGGGCGCAAAGACAACCGCTGGATTCTGACGAGCGCCGGTGCAGTCTTTTCGATCGAAGGCTTGCGTTTCAATCTGCAAGGGGTTGAGCGCGCGGTGCTTGGTATCAGGCCTCCGGATCTAAAGACCGCTGCCGCTGATGCTGGCAACCTTCTTGAAGGCACAGCCGATCTCATCGAGTTTCATGGCAACGACGCGCTGGTGATCTTCGGTTCCGGCGGCAAGGAGATCAGCGCGCTGGTGCCGACCCGCGAATGCCCTGCCGTCAACAGCCATGTCCGCTATGCGGTCGACGAAACGAGCCTTCACCTGTTCGATGCGAAGTCTGGCGTGTCCCTGCTGAGACAGTAGCCCGCTTTACCTACCGGATCGCGTCCAGCATCTGCCGCTGGCGGTGCATCTCGAGGAAAACCTTGTAATCGCGGTCGAAACGCCCGGCTGATTTAGGGTTCGAGGCACGCATCCTGCCGCCTTGCTGCATGGCCAGACAGGCCGCGTTGAGGTCGGGAAACAGCCCGGCCGCGGTTGCCGCGACCATGCCGGTGCCGAGCAGCACCGCCTCGTCGGCCAACGGCTCGATGACCGCGCAGCCGGTGGCGTCGGCATAGAGCTCCATCAATAGCGGGTTCTTGGTATGGCCGCCGGTGACATGCAGCGTATCGATCAGGTAGCCGTTCTCGTTCAGCGCCTCCAGTACGTGGCGCACGCCGAGTGCGATGCCGACGGCGGTGCGCCAGTAGAGCTTGCACAGGCTGTCGAAGGAGGAGTCCAGCGTCAGCCCGCTGACGACGCCGACGGCATGCGGATCGGCGAGCGGCGAACGGTTGCCGTGGAAATCGGGCAGCACATGCAGCCTTGCGGCAAGGTTTTCACCCTCGGTGGCGCGCAGCTCGGCGACGCGCCTGGCGATCTTTGCATGCATGGCGGCATCCGGCTCGCCGCCGGCTCCATGCCAGCGAATGATGTGGTCGAGCAGGGCGCCGGTTGCCGACTGGCCGCCTTCCGACAGCCACAGCTTCGGCAAGGCTGCGCCGTAATATGGGCCCCAGACGCCGGCGAAGGGTTGCGGATCGGGCGACATCGCCATGACGCAGCTCGACGTGCCGGCAATCAGAGCCAGGTGCCGGCCGATATTCTGTTCGTCGCCGGCAAAGCCGCCGAGCACGCCAAGCGCGCCGGCATAGGCATCTATGACGCCGGCTCCGACCCGGCATTTTTCGCTCAGGCCAAGCTCTGCCGCCGCTTGCGCCGTCAGCTGACCAATATCGGTTCCGATCGGACTGGCCCTTTCGGGCAAATTGCCGTGCTCGAAAAGATCGTCGAGGCCGACGAGCTCGAAGAAATCGCGGCGCCAACCCATCTCCTCATGCGCCAGATAGGTCCATTTGGCGGTCAGCGTGCATTGCGAACGGGCCGTCGAGCCTGTCGCTTGCCAGGTCAGGAAATCGGTGAGATCGAATAGATAGCCGGCTTCATTCCAGGTCTTGGGCAGGTTCCGCTTCAGCCACATCAGCTTTGGCGTCTCCATTTCCGGTGACATGACGCCGCCGACATAGTCGAGCACGGCATGGCCGCTTGCCGTGCATTCGTCGGCCTCGGCAATGGCGCGATGGTCGAGCCAGACAATTGTGTCCCAGCGCCTGTCGCCGGTGGTCGAGACGCTGAGCTGGCCGCCTTGCCGATCCCGCACCACCAGCGAACAGGTGGCGTCGAAGGAGATGCCGACGACGTCCTCGGCGGCGACGCCGGCCTTTTCGCGGGCAGTGCGCACGGCGGTGCAGACCGCCGACCAGATATCGCGCGAATCATGCTCGGCGTGGTCGGGCTTCGGCTGGTTCATGACGATCGGCCGCTCGGCGCGGCCGAGCAAGGTGCCACTGGCGTCGAGAATGCCCGCGCGGGCGCTCCCGGTGCCGACATCGACCGCGCAAACGAACTGTTTCGTCAAGATGCTCTAACTCTCGCTCCCAGGCCTGCAATCAGATCGGGCAATTGCAGCATGTCAGCGAATATAAAGTCCGGTTCACTCGACGCAAGCCGCGCTTTCAATGTTGGGTTGCCGGCATGCGATCCGCCGCTGAAGGCAAACACGCGCATACCTGCCGCCCGCGCCGCAGCGATGCCTGCCGGGCTGTCCTCGACGACAAGGCATTTGCGTGGTTGGGCTCGCATGCTGGCGGCGGCATGGAGGAACAGGTCGGGCGCCGGCTTTCCCTTGGCCACCATGGAGGCGCTGAACAGATGCGGTTCCATCAGCCCCAGCAATCCGGTGACTTCGAGCGCGTAGCGGATCCGGTCGAGCGTGCCCGAGGACGCGACGCAGAACGGCAGCCCTAGCCTCGGCAGCATCTCCTTGACGCCGGCAATCGGCTTCAGCTCTTCGCGAAACCTGCGCATCAGTTCGACACGCATCTCGGTCAGGTGGCTGTCGGTGATATCCAGCCCGAAGTCGCGGCCAAGGATCTCGCGCACGCTCTTCATGCTCTTGCCGAGGAAATGCTCGTAGGCGGCATCCTCGCTGAAATTGCCGCCGGCCAGCTTGATCACGCCGAGCAGCGCCGAGACGGAGAGTGCCTCGCTGTCGACCAGCACGCCATCGCAGTCGAAGATAACCAGTTCAGGCGTCATGACGTCGAATGGTCTCAGAGCTCGCCGGCGAGATAGCGCGTCAGCGTCGCGCGCGCGCCATTCGCCCACAGCACGTTGAGCGCATGGGCGAAGGCCTCGACAAACGCCGTCGCGCGGCCGACATCGCCATAGATGTCCTCCATGGCAAGCCAGGCAGCAGGCGCATCCTTTGCCGCCTTTGCCGTCGCCTGCAACCGGTCCCAGCTCGGGTCGTTGGGTTCGATGACGGCGCCGCTGTCCGTCGTGCCGAAGCAGTAGCGGCACCACAGCGCCGATTCCAGCGCCAGGCCGTCGACGCTTTTGCCGGCCTTCAGCCGGTCGGCAATGGTCGGGATGATGAACTTCGGCTGACGGTTGGAACCGTCGAGGCAGAGCCGGCGCACCGTGTCGCCGATCTTGGGATTGGAGAAGCGGCTCTCGATGAGCTGGTAATATTCTTCCAGAACCGTGTCCGGCACCGGCGGCACGGTCGGGATGATTTCGTCCCGTTCGAGCTTGGCCAGAAAACCGCTCACCAGCGGCTCCTGCATCGCCTCATGGACGAAATGAATGTCCATCAGGCCGGCCGGATAGGCGATGGTGGCATGGCCGCCATTGAGGATGCGGATCTTCATCAGCTCGTAAGGGGCAACATCCCTCACGAACTGCACGCCGACCTTTTCCAGCGGCGGACGGCCATCGGTGAAATGATCCTCCAGCACCCATTGCCGGAACGGCTCGCAGAACACTGGCCAGTTGTCCTCGAGGCCAAAATCCTTGGCCAGGATGCCGCGCTCGCGGTCTGTGGTGGCCGGTGTGATGCGATCGACCATGCCGTTCGGAAAGGCAACCTTTTCACCGACCCAGTTCGCCAGATCCTCGTCGATCAGACGGGCCAGGCCAATGACGCCGTCGGAGGTGACATGGCCATTGTGGGGAATGTTGTCGCAGGACATCACCGTGAACGGCACAGTGCCCTCGTCGCGGCGGCGGACCAGGCCGGCGAGAATGATGCCGAACACCGTCTTCGGCGTCGCGCCTGCCTGCGCGTCCGCCACGATGTCGGGATGGGTCGGGTTGAAAACACCGGAGGCCGGGTCGATGAAATAACCTCCTTCGGTGATGGTCAGCGAAACGATCTTGATCGCCGGGTCGGCAAGCCGTTCGACGATGCCGGCCGCGTCGCCCGGCATCAGGAAGTCGACCATGGCGCCGGTCACGCGGGCGCTCATATGCCCAGAGTCCTGCTCGACCACCGTGGTCAGCCAATCCTGCTCTTCCAGCTTGGCGCGGCCGATCTTCTCGCCCTCGAACACCCCGGCGCCGACCAGCGCCCAGTCATGGCCGATGCCCGAGTTGAACAAATCGTCGAGATAGACGGCCTGGTGCGAGCGATGGAAATTGCCGACGCCGAAATGCACGATGCCGGCCTTGAGCCCCGAGCGGTCGTATTTCGGACCGGCGACCTTGACGGGTAGATTGGAGAGGTTTGCGGACGAGAGTTTTACGGTCATCTGTTTTACCCTTTGGCCGGGCTGCGGCCTTCGTTACTCCCTCTCCCCGTTTCTCACGTGGAGAGGATAAGGGGCGGCACGTATTCCAAGGTCGATGCGCCCTGCGATGTCGGCCTCTGCCCCCCGCGGAGGTACGAGGAGCAGAGGCCGTCCCCGCCTCAACTCATCCACTGGCCGCCATCGACATTGTAGGTCTGGGCGACGATGTATTCGGCGTCGGCGCTGGCGAGAAAGACCGCCATGCCGGTGAGGTCCTGCGCCGTGCCCATGCGGCCATACGGTACTGCCTCGCCGACCAGTTTCTTCTTCTCGCCCTTCGGCCGGTTTTCATACTTGGCGAACAGCGCATCAACGTGATCCCAGTGCTCGCCGTCGACGACGCCAGGGGCAATCGCGTTGACGTTGATGCGATGCTTGATCAGGTCGAGCCCCGCCGACTGGGTCAGTGAGATGACGGCGGCCTTGGTGGCGCAATAGACACCGACCAGCGCCTCGCCGCGCCGCCCGGCCTGGCTCGCCATGTTGATGATCCTGCCGCCCTTGCCGCGTGCGATCATCGAGCGGGCGGCTGCCTGCAGCATGAACAGCGTGCCGGCGACGTTGACCGAAAACAATTTGTCGTAGCTGGCCTTGGTGATCTCGACGATCGGCGCCAGGTCGAACAGGGCGGCGTTGTTGATCAATATATCGAGGCCGCCGGTCTTCGCCTCGACGGCTTTCACCGCCGCTTCGATGGAGGCGAGGTCGGTGACGTCGAGCTTGACCGCATAAGCCTTGCTGCCGATCTCGGCGGCCGTCTTGCGCGCAGCCTCGAGATTGATGTCGGCAATGGCGACGGTGGCGCCTTCGCCGACATAGGCTTCGGCGAAGGCCCTGCCGATGCCGCGCGCCGAGCCCGTGATCAACGCGGATTTGCCGGCCAGTCGCATGCTCAGATTGCCTTCCCGTCGGCGCCGAAGCGATGCAGCTTGGTCTTGTCGGGCGTCAGATAGATGGTGTCGCCGTGATGGACGGCCAGTTCGCCGTCGGCACGCACCGTCAGCGGCCCGACGCCATCAGCTTGAACGTGCAAGAACGTGTCGGAGCCGAGATGTTCGGCGACGCCCACGGTGGCCTTCCATTCGCCCGCCGTGGTCGAGATTTCCAGATGCTCGGGGCGGATGCCGATGGTCTTGGCGCTGTATTTGGCAGCCGGCGCGCCTTCGATCAGGTTCATCTTCGGCGAGCCGATGAAGCCGGCGACGAACAGGTTCTTCGGCGTCTTGTAAAGTTCCATCGGCGAGCCGACCTGCTCGATGTTGCCGGCGTTCAGCACGACGATCTTGTCGGCCATGGTCATGGCTTCGACCTGGTCGTGGGTGACATAGATCATGGTCGTCTTGAGCTGATGGTGCAGCTCGCTGATCTCCAGCCGCATCGTGCCGCGGAGTGCTGCGTCGAGATTGGACAGCGGTTCATCGAACAGGAAGGCGGTCGGCTGGCGCACGATGGCGCGGCCGATGGCGACGCGCTGGCGCTGGCCGCCGGAAAGCTGGCCCGGCCGGCGTTCGAGGTAGTTGGTCAGGTTGAGCACGCGCGCCGCGTCCCCCACCTTCTTTTCGATGGTCGCCTTGTCTTCGCCGGCCATCTTCAGCGGGAAGCCGATGTTCTTGGCCACCGTCATGTGCGGATAGAGCGCGTAGGACTGGAACACCATGGCCAGCTTGCGCTTGGCCGGTGCCTCACCGGTGACGTCGCGGCCGTCGATGTTGATGGAGCCGCCGCTGGTATCTTCCAGGCCGGCGATCAGCCGCAGCAGCGTTGACTTGCCGCAACCGGACGGGCCGACGAAAACGACGAACTCGCCATTTTCGATCACCAGGTCGAGGCCGGGGATGATGGAGGTCGCTCCGAAGGATTTGGAGACGTTCTTGAGCGTGATGTTTCCCATGGTTTCCTCCCCGGGGGGTTATTGTCCGGCGTCTGTTGCTTGCGGCGGTCTTACTTCACGGCGCCAAAGGTCAGGCCGCGCACCAGCTGCTTCTGGCTGAACCAGCCCATGATCAGGATCGGTGCGATGGCCAGTGTCGAGGCCGCCGAAAGCTTGGCCCAGAACAGGCCTTGCGGGCTTGAGAACGAGCTGATGAAGGCGGTCAAGGGTGCTGCTTCCGTGGTTGTCAGCCGGATTGTCCAGAACGCCTCGTTCCAGGCCAGGATGATATTGAGCAGCATGGTCGAGGCGATGCCGGGCACGGCCATCGGTGTGAGTACATAAATGATCTCGTTCCATAGCGATGCGCCGTCCATCCGCGCCGCTTCCAGGATCTCCCCCGGGATTTCGCGGAAGTAGGTGTAGAGCATCCACACCACGATCGGCAGGTTGATCAGCATCAGCATGACCATCAGGCCGATACGGCTGTCGAGCAGTCCCGTGTCGCGGAAGATCAGGTAGATCGGAAACAGCACGGCAACCGCGGGCATCATCTTCGTGGACAGCATCCACATCAGGATGTCCTTGGTTCGCTTGGTCGGCGAGAAGGCCATCGACCAGGCGGCCGGTATGGCGACCAGCAGGGCCAGGATGGTCGAGCCGACCGAGAGCAGCACCGAGTTGAAGAAGAACTTGAAATATCCGTTCTGCGCCTGGACCTCGGAATAACTCTCGAACGTCCCCGACGGGATGATGCTGAAACCCTGGATGGCTTCCTGCTCCGACTTGAACGAGGTGATGATCGTGTAGAGGATCGGGAAGAAGATCAGCAGCGCGACGATCCAGGCGGCAATTGTCGCGATCGTCTTGTGCCGGGTGGTGACTGAGCGTGCCATCGTATCCTCCCTTACTTGTCCAGGTTCTTGCCGACGGCGCGCATGGCGAAGAAGGCAACGATGTTGGCGAGAATGACGGCGATCACGCCGCCGGCGGACGCCTGACCGATTTTGAACTCCAGCAACGCCTTCTGGTAGACGAGGAAGGGCAGGTTGGTGGAGGCGTATCCCGGGCCGCCATTTGTGGTGACGAGGATCTCGGCATAGACGGAGAGGAGGAAGATCGTCTGGATCAGGATGACGACGGTGATGGCGCGCGACATATGCGGCAGCGTCAGATAGATGAAGCGGCTGATGAAGCCGGCGCCGTCCATTTCGGCGGCTTCCTTCTGCTCACCGTCGAGCGACTGCAGCGCGGTCAAGAGAATGAGCGTCGCGAAGGGCAGCCATTGCCAGGCGACGATGATGATGATGGCCAGCATCGGATGCTGCCCGAACCAGTCGATCGGCTGCGCTCCGAAGAAGCGCGCCATGTCGGCGAACACTCCGTATTGCGGGTGCATGATCATGTTCTTCCAAACCAATGCGGCCACTGGCGGCATGACGAAGAAGGGTGAGATGACGAGGATGCGCACAATCCCCTGGCCCCACATCGGCTGGTCGATCAGAAGCGCCAGCAGGATGCCACCGATCACCGTGATCAAAAGCACGCTGATCACCAGGGTGAGCGTGTTGAGGATCGACTGCAGGAAAGCCGGGTTGGAGTAGAACAGCGCGTAGTTGGAAAAGCCGACGAATCCGTCGCGGATCGGATTGAGCGGATTGTACTGCTGGAAGGAGAACCAGATGGTGATGACCAACGGCACGATCATCCAGACGAACAGCAGCACCACGGATGGCGCCATCATGAAACGGGCAAGCGAACGGGTCTGCTGAGTAGCCATGACGGTCACCCTTCACTGGTCAGGCTGAATTTTCAAAAGGCGTTAAAGGCGGCCGCCCGAACTGGGAACTCGGGCGGCCGTTGCCGGTCAAGAAGGCGACCGGCATTCGGCACCGGGAGGAGCCTTACTTCATGTATCCGCCTTCGGTCATCGTCGCGGTGGCAGCGTCCTGGGCCTGCTTCAGGGCATCGTCGACGCTCGACTGGCCGGCAAGAGCCGCCGAGAAGAGCTGGCCGACGGTGGTGCCAAGGCCCTGGAACTCCGGGATGGCGACGAACTGGACGCCGACATAGGGCACCGGCTTGACGGTCGGATGCGTCGGATCGGCTGCGTTGATGGAGTCGAGCGTCATCTTGGCGAACGGAGCCGCCTTCTGGTACTCGGCATTGGCATAGAGCGAGGAGCGCGTGCCCGGAGGAACGTTGGCCCAGCCCTCCTTCGAAGCAACCAGTTCGGCATAGTGCTTGCTGGTCGCCCAGGAGACGAACTTCTCGGCGGCATCAGCTTTCTGCGTGCCGGCCGGGATGGCCAGCGACCAGGCCCACAGCCAGTTGCCGCGCTTGCCGAGGCCATTGTCGGGCGCCAGCGCATAGCCGACCTTGTCGGCGACCTGGGATGCCTTAGGGTCGGAGACGAAAGACGCGGCGACGGTGGCGTCGATCCACATGCCGCACTTGCCCTGCTGGAACAGCGCCAGGTTTTCGTTGAAGCCGTTGGAGGACGCGCCCTCGGGGCCGTCGGCCTTCATCAGGTCGACATAGAACTGCAGCGTGTTCTTCCATTCGGGCTGGTCGAACTGGGGCTTCCAGTTCTCGTCGAACCAGCGTGCGCCGAAGGAGTTCGACATCGCCGTCAGGAACGCCATGTTCTCGCCCCAGCCGGCCTTGCCGCGCAGGCACACACCGTTCACGCCATTGGCGCGGTCGGTCATCTTGTCGGCGGCCTGCTTGATGAAGTCCCAGGTCGGCGCATCGGGCATCTTCAACCCGGCCTTGTCCATCAGGTCCTTGCGGTACATGACGAAGGAGCTTTCGCCGTAGAAGGGCGCGGCATAGAGCTTGCCGTCGACTGAAAGACCACCGGCGATGGCCGGGATGATGTCCTTTACGTCATAGTCGTCGCCAAGCTTGTCGAGCGGCAGCAGCCAGTTCTGCTTGGCCCAGATCGGAACTTCATAGGTGCCGATGGTCATCACGTCATATTGTCCACCCTTGGTGGCGATGTCGGTGGTGACGCGCTCGCGCAGCACGTTCTCTTCAAGCGTAACCCAGTTGAGCTGGATGTCGGGATTCGCCTTGGTGAAGTCATCGGTCAGCTTTTGCATGCGGACCATATCGCCATTGTTGACGGTGGCGATGGTGATGGATTCGGCGTGTGCGGCGAACGCGAGCGCGCTGGCCGACAACAAGCCCAGGGTGAGCGTGCGAAGTTTCATGAAATTCCTCCCTTGAACCAAGATGAGCATTTGCCTTGGCTTTGAGCAATTACTCACTTGGCGTCAATTATGTCAAGCCGGATTCGATGCTGCAGCGCAGCACTCGGCGTGGCTGACGGATACTGGGTGGGTGGAAATTGCGAAGGCAAACCGCGCCCCGCCGGACGTCAGACGACCGGACAGAACGGCTTGCGGAATTGAATGCAGTTGCTGAGGCTTGCCTGTCAGCAGGCGATCTCGGCCAGCAGCCAGTCGCGGAAGGCACGGATCTTCGGCACGTTGCGGCGCGCCTCCGGATAGACCAGCCAATAGGCATGACCGTCGTCGCCGACCAAGTCGAAGGGCTGGATCAGGCGGCCGTCCGCCAATTCCGCCTTGAACAGCGCCCTGGTCAGGATCGCCACGCCATGGCCGGCGATTGCCGCATTGGCCTCATAGGCCTGCGCACCCATGCTGCTGCCGGGCCGTCTGGCAAGATCGTGCGAGTGCACGCCGGCAGCCGAAAACCACTCGTTCCACCAGATGTCGCCAGGATCGAGGATCGGCAACCGCAAGAGATCGGCCGGTTCCTTGACGCCACCGATGCTTGCCGCGAGCTTGGGGCTCAGCATCGGCGTGAAATCGGCATCGAACAGCTTGTGCGCTTCCAGGCCCGGCCATTTGCCGGCGCCCGAGCGGATGGCGATATCGGCTTCCTCACGGGCGAAGTCCGTCAGGCGGCTCGACGTCTCAAGCCGAACGGCAAGCGCCGGATGGGCGATCTGGAACGACCCCAGCCGGTGCGCCAGCCAGTTCGAGGCAAAGGTCAGCACGGTGGTGACGCACAGCAACCCGTCGGCCCCGCCACGCACCGCGGCATAGGCCTGGCCAAGAATGGCGAAGGCCTCGCCGACGGCGGGCGCCAGACGCTGCCCGGCCTCGGTCAATACGATCTGGCGCGGCCGGCGCAGGAACAGCGGCGCGCCGATGCGTTCCTCCAGCACCTTGATCTGATAGCTGACCGCCGCCTGCGTCATGGCGAGTTCGCCGGCGGCCCTGGTGAAGGAAAGATGGCGCGCCACCGCGTCGAACACCCTGATCGCCTGCAGCGGCGGGAGTTGCGAAACCTGTCGCGAGCTGAGGTCCGGCATAAGGCCTCCTTATGGGTCATAACAGACGTTCGATTGGCAAAGGCGGCCGGTAAGACCGACATTCCTGATCAACCCGTCATTCGGGTTCAGGATAGCGAAGGTTGACGATCATGACCATGGCGCAGCAAAGATGCACTCCCGCTCCGGATCACCGCTGGATTTCGTGGCTCACGGACGGATTTGGCTTGTTCGCGATAAAAAAGAAGGCATATCTCGACATCAGGGACCTGTCGCCGCATCTGCAGCGCGACCTCGGTTTCCTCGATGGCAACGACCCTTTCGGGCGGCATGGGTAGCGTGGCCCGCTTTATTGCAAATCAGGCGTCGCTACCTGCCGTCAGATGCTGGCCAGCAGCGCGGCAGCCGTCCGTTCATCGGTGATGAGGCCGTTGATCAGCCGCCGGTTGGCGGCCGCCAGGATGCCCGGCAGCTTTCGTTCGCCCATGGCCAATGCGATGACCAGCGACTTTTCGCGCGACGGCAGTGAGGCCGACGACACTCGGTCGTTGGTGATGCCCTCGATCATGCGGCCTTCGCGATCGAACACCCAGCCGACGATCTCGGCGATGCCGCCGGCCTTCTGCAGGGCTTTCAACTCGCTTTCAGAGATGAAGCCGTCCTCGTAGAGCGGCGCCTTGGGACCGAGGTCGCCAATGCCGATGAAGGTGACGTCGGCTTCGGCCGCCAGCGCCAGGGTCGGCTGGATCATCGGCTGGTTGAGCAGCATCTCGCGCTCCTCCGGCGAAGAGGCGATGACCGGCAGCGGCATCGGGAAGGATCGCGCCTTCACCCTGTCGGCCATGGTGAAGATGACGTTGTAGAAGGCGGCCGAGCCGTCCGGCGAGATGTTGCCGGTCAACGACACCACCTTGTGCTGCGGGCATTCCATCGGCGGCAATTGCTCGATCGCCGCCTTCAGCGTGCGGCCGGTGCCGATCGCCATGACGATCGGCGTCGGTGACCGCAGCCGCCGCTCGATCTCGGCGGCAGCCGCCTCGGCGATGCCGATCGTGGTGGAGGATGAATTGGGATCGCTCGGCACCACTTCGACCAGATCGAGCGCGAAGCGGGATCTCAACCGTGCCGCCAGATCGAGGCAGTTGGCGATCGGATGGTCGACGCGAACCTTGATCAATCCTCCCGACACGGCCAGCGACACCAGCCGCTGCGCCGTCTGCCGCGAAATGCCGAGCGTGGCGGCGATCTGGTCTTGCGTGTTGCCGGCAACATAATAAAGCCAGCCGGCACGCGCCGCGTCGTCCAGCCTGTTGCTGCTACCATCCTGCCGGGTATTCACGTCCTGCCTCCCAGGACCGCCGGTTCCAGAGCGGTCCGCGCCTAGTTTCGCAGGGAACGGCCTGCTGCGCAATTGTCAATCGCAAGGGCAATTGCTTGCCAACTTCCGGCGCACACAGCCGGATTTTGCGCTTCCGGCAATGCCCGCATCAGGCAAAGAAGGGCGGTTGCCGTCCCGACCTGCGGCACGTTCTTCGGTCCCGAAGGTTTATCTCCCGGCGCAAAGGCTTTAATGGATCGCAAAAAGGAGCGCTGCATGACACCGAAAGCGGTTTTCTGGGATATGGACGGCACGCTGGTCGACAGCGAGCCGCTGCACGAAGCAGCCCTTGTGGCAGCAATGCGCAGTGCCGGCCTTGTGCCGCCTGAAAATCTGCATGAGCGTGTGCTCGGCGTCGCCGCCTGGCCGGTCTACGAGATGATGCGCGACGAGTTCGGCCTTGCTCTGCCTTTCGACGATTGGATCATGCGCAAATACGAGCACTATCTGCCGCTGGTGGAGGGCTTGAAGCCACGCCCCGGCGCGATCGAGATTTTCACCGAATTGCGCGAAAAAGGCGTGGCGCAGGCCGTGGTGTCCAATTCGGACCGAATGATCGTCGACGCCAATCTGAGCATGGTCGGCCTCATTTATCCCGGCATGAAGACGATCAGCCGCAACGATGTGCGCGAAGGCAAACCGCAGGCCGAACCGTTCCTGCGCGCCGCCTATCTGGCCGATGTCGATCCCGCGCAGGCGATAGCGATCGACGACAGCTGGCCGGGCGCCATGGCGGGGCTGGCGGCGGGCATGAAGACGATCTTCTGGCCGGAAAAGCCTATGGGCGGACCGCCCGGTGCCGTCGTCATCAACAGCGCCGAGGAGTTGCGGGCAGAATTGGGCCTGTAGGCGATCAGTTCCGGTAGACCGGCTCCTGCTCGTCAAGGATCGCCTTCAACTCGCTGAGATGGCGTTCGGCCTGGCCGGGATAGTCGTCCATCTCGCTTGCCGTCTTCTCGGCGACCGCGTCGGACAGCATGCGCAGAGGCCGGCCAGTCCACAGCGCCTTGATGTAGGTTTCTGCGGCGCGCTCGAAGTAGAACATGCGGTTGAAGGCATCGGCGACCGTATCGCCGATGACCAGCACGCCGTGATTGCCCATCACCATCACCTTGACCTTGGGATCGACGAGAAGCTGCGAGCAGCGCTCGCCCTCTTCCTCGAAGGCCAGCCCGCCATAATGCGCGTCGACGACATGGCGGTTGAAGAACATCGCCGAATTCTGGTCTATCGGCGGCAGGCGGGAGTCGGCCAGCGACGCCAGCACCGTGGCGTGGATCGAGTGCACATGCATGACGCAGCGCGCGTGGCGCACATTGCGATGGATGGCGCCGTGCAGGCCCCACGCCGTCGGGTCGGGCGCGTTGGGGCCGGAGAGCGTTTCGGGATCGTTGGCGTCGATCATCAAAAGGTCGCTCGCCTTGATGCGCGAGAAATGCACCTGGTTGGGGTTCATCAGGAACTGCGTGCCGGCATCATTGACGGCCAGCGAGAAATGATTGGCCACCGCCTCGTGCATGTTGAGCCGCGCCGTCCAGCGAAAGGCACAGGCGAGGTCGACGCGCTCCTGATAGAAGGGCAGGTTGGTCAGCGTTTCCTTCTGCAGGCGGGCGATGCTCATCGAAAAATCCTCCGGTTTTGCCAAGAATGCCGTGGCCAGCCCATGCCCGCAACCGGTTTTGGTTGGTGCAGCGATGGCTATCTCACGCTGCGGTGCTGGCAGCAGCGCCGGCCCTGAGCCCGCCATGCTCGACGATGAAATCGATCACCGCCTGCAGCCCCTTGCCACGCGACAGGTCGGTGAAGCCGAAGGGCCGCTTGCCGCGCATGCGGCCGGCGTCGGTCTCCATCACATCGAGATTGACGTTCACGTAGGGTGCCAGATCGCTCTTGTTGATCACCAGGAAATCGGAGCGGGTGATCGCCGGCCCGCCCTTGCGCGGGATCTCCTCGCCCTGGCAGACCGAGATGACATAGAGCGTCAGGTCGGCGAGATCCGGCGAGAAGGTGGCGGCGAGGTTGTCACCACCGGATTCGATGAACACGATATCGAGATCCGGAAATTTCCGGTTCATCTCGGCGATCGCCTGCAGATTGATCGAGGCATCCTCGCGGATCGCGGTATGCGGGCAACCGCCGGTCTCGACGCCCATGATGCGATCCTCGGGCAGCGCCTGCAGCCGCGCCAGCATCATGGCATCCTCCTTGGTGTAGATGTCGTTGGTGACGACGGCGATCGAGAATTCGTCGCGCAGCGCCTTGCACAGCTTCTCCGTCAGCGTCGTCTTGCCCGAACCGACCGGACCACCAATGCCGACGCGCAGCGGGCCATTTGTCTGTGTCATGCGGGAAACTCCGTGATGGCGAGGATGGCAAAGCCGAGCCCGATCAGCAGGCACAGCGGCGAATAATAACGGACATCGAGCCGCGCGAAAGGCTGTTCCGGCGTCAAGCGCCGCCACCACGGCGTGAAGCCGGCAATGCCGCGTCCAAGGAAGACCAGTCCGATGAGCAGCGACGTGGCGGCGAGGCCTTCCCTGGGAAACGGCGAGGCAAAGACGCCTTCAAGCGCCAGCGGCCATAGCGTCGCCAGGCATAGGCACGCGGCAACGGCGAAACTGGCGAACGGCGTCGGCATCTCGTCGACGCTGCGAAAGCCGACCACTGCGTGGGCGCAGGAGGCCGCATCCTTGCCCGGCCAGATGCCGCCAATGCCCCAATAAACATGCAGAGCGGTGATCAGCAGCAGAACGGTCGAAAGCGCGAAGGCGAGGATGATCATGAGCGGAACAATCGCGAATACTGGGTTTCGTGCTTCATCGCCATGACGTCGGAGACGAAGGCGCAGCCGCCGAGATCGTCCAATGTCGAGCGCGCAGCGCGGGCGGCGGTCGCAACGGCCAGCGGCTCGAAACCGGCAAGCAGGGCGGTTGCCCTGTTTTGGCCAACGACGCCGAGCCGTATCGCGGCCTGGACGAGGTTGGAGAAGAAGGTCTGCAGGAACGCGGACAGCGCATCCCAAAGTGCAATTGAATTGCCGCCGGCAATGGCGCCGACAGTGACGCAATAGGCGCATTCGGCCGGCAAACGCTGGAGAACGGGATTTGGCCAGGCCGCTGCCGCCTTGAGGAAGGCCGCACCCTGCAGCATCGTCTCGATGTAGCGTTCGCGCGAGCTGGCGAGCGCCTCGGCGAGTGCCGCTATTTCATCGAGATCACCAGCGCCGCGTGCTCGGCGCCAGCTTTCTGCGAACAGCACCGCGTCGTTCCAGCCCGAGCCCATCTCGACCAGCGTTTCCAGCCAGGCGGCAAGGCTTTCGCTGTCGACGATCAGCCCGTCATGCACCGCACGCTCGAGGCCATGGCTGTAGGAAAAGCCGCCGACCGGAAAGGCCGGCGACAACCACGCCATCAGCCGCAGCAGGGCGATGTTCGAAGGCTGTTCAGTCATGGTCGTGGTGGTGGCCGGCGTGACCGTGCGAATGGGAATGCGATTCGCCATGTGAGTGGGAATGCGCTTCCGCGTGGCTATGGGCATGCGCATGGCCGTGATCGTGGCTTTGCCCGGAATAGGCGCCGCGCACCGGCTTGAACGGCTCGGAAACGTCGGTCACCGTGGCGCCGAGCCCTTCCAACATCGCCTTGATGACATGGTCGCGCAGGATGAGGATGCGCCCGGCCTCGATGCTGGCCGCGAGATGACGGTTGCCGATATGCCAGGCCAGTTCGGCCAGATGCACGGTGTCGCGAGCCCGGATGTCGTAGACTTCTTCCGGCGCCGCGATGATCTCGATATGGCCGCCATCCTCCAGCACCAGCCGGTCGCCATCGTTCAGGGCGACGGGCTCAGGCAGGTCGACCAGCACCTTGCTGCCGTCGGCAAGTTGGATGGCTCGACGGCGCAGATGCCGCTCGTCATGGGCGAGCACAGCCTGCCCGGATGGCGTGATGGTTCCGGCTTTGTCGGCGGACAGCACCGAGACGGCACGCGGGAATTTGGTGAAGTCGGTGTTGAGATTGAGCTTCATTTCATGGATCCCCCATTTGCTTGCGCCCTTGCGCGGGCAGGTCGCGCCAGCACGCGGTCGAAATAGGCGTTGATGCGGTCGGATTCGATCGGGAACCGGCCGGCGCGGGCCCAGCCGCCAATGTCGCCGAGCAGCACGTCGACAGCCGAGAACCGGTCGCCCAGCGCGAAGGGCCTGTCACCCAGCCGCCGCTCCAGCGCCCTGAGCTCCGAGGCAAAATCGTAGACCGCCGCTGGGCCGACATCGACGCGCATGTCCTTCGGCAGCAGGAAGCGGTGGCGCAGCTTGTTCCACAGTGGCGCCTCCAGCTCGCTTTGGGCAAAATGCATCCAGGAATCCATCTCGGCACGACCGGCTAGGCCCGGGTTGGTCCCCATGCCCATATCGGCGTGTTTGTCTGAGAGATAGACGCAGATCGCCGCCGAATCGGTCACTGTCAGCTCGCCATCGATCAGGATCGGCACCTTGCCCGACGGGTTGAGCGCATAGGCTTCCGGCGAGCGCAGCTTGACCTCGACGAATTCATAGGCCTGCCCGAGTTCCTCGAGCATCCAGAGAACGCGGCTGACCCGGGACCCACGCGATCCGATGGCCTTGTACATGGTTGAAACCTGCCTTTCCCGAGCAACCTAGACCATCGCGTCCGCTCAGACGATGGTGTCGAAGAGCCGCAGGATGAACGATATCTGATAGATGAGCGCCGCCGCGACAAAGGCGATGTGGAAGCGGCTGTCGCGCACCAGGATCGCGACAATGCAGAGCGCGACGAAGACCGGCGTGCGGAACAGGTACTCGTTGCCGAAGCGGGCGAAATGCTCCGGCCCTTTCAGCAGCGTGTCGATCACATCGAGCAGGTACGTCGCCGCCAGCAGGCCGAAGAACCAGGCCCGACGCGAATAGAAGAAATCCTCGTAGCTGGTGTAATCCAGCATCGAATCCGGGAACAGCAGGGCGCAGAGCAGGAACAGCGTGATCGCATAGAAGATGATGAACAGGTACTTGCCGAAGGTCCACGTCTCGATGGCGTAGAGACCGAACTCCCACCACCAAAAATGCACCAGCATCAAAAGCACCGAGGCGACCCAGGCCAGATGCACTGGATAGAGCCGGTACTGGCCGGGATGCTGGACGATGCGCGCCACACCCGACAGCAGGCGGGCGACACCAAGCCCGATCACCATGCCCATGACGATGCGGATGTGCGGGAAGATGTCGTGAGCGGAGGCGATTTCGGTGGCCATTTGTCTGTTCTAGAAGCTTGGAAAGTTGCGGCTAATCATACCAAAGCCATAGCTTTCGGTAACCGGCTGGAATTTCAACCTGCTCGGCGGGTAGGTGATCGACATCTCCCTCCCAGGTCTCGTCCGGCTCAAAGCCTGATGGCAGCCAGCCAGTCACATGTTCTTCGCTGACGCGCGTTGTGATGACGACCTTGTCAGAGAACGGCCATTCTCCATCATCACACTGCACGATGGCTATCCGGACGTCATGAACTTCAGGCCTTTTCCGTATCGACTGAAATGTGGCCAGAACCGTATCATTGTTCAGCGCTTCCGGACTGTTGCACAGCAATCCGGCTTCACCTTCAGCTCCATCGAAATATTCTTCCAATGTAACAAGTGGCATAGTGAGGGGAGCAACGCCGCCATTGTATTTTTGCAGCGCGCCCATTCTCGAAATCAAGGCAAGTTTCTTTTGCTCATCCATGATGGGGTCCGATACTTCGCAGGCGCACCAATCCTAAAACAGAAAATACCTCTGCGCCATCGGCAGCACCGTTGCCGGCTCGCAAGTCAGCAATTCGCCGTCGGCGCGGACCTCGTAGGTTTCCGGGTCGACCTCGATATGCGGCGTGGCGTCGTTGAGCACCATCGAGTGCTTGCCGATGCCGCCGCGGGTGTTTTCGACGGCGACGAACTGCTTTTCGACGCCCAGCCTGCCGTGCAGGCCGGATTCGAACGCTGCCTTCGAAACGAAGGTCACCGACGAGTTGGTCCTTGCCTTGCCATAGGCACCGAACATTGGCCGGTAGTGCATCGGCTGCGGCGTCGGGATCGAGGCGTTGGGGTCGCCCATCGGAGCGGCGGCGATCATGCCGCCGATCAGCACCATATCCGGTTTGACGCCGAAGAAGGCCGGGTTCCACAACACCAGGTCAGCACGTTTTCCGACCGCGATCGAGCCGATATCCTTCGACAGCCCGTGCGCGATGGCCGGATTGATCGTGTATTTGGCGATATAGCGACGGACGCGGAAATTGTCGTTGTTGCCGGTTTCCTGCGGCAGCGACCCGCGTTGCCGCTTCATCTTGTCGGCGGTCTGCCATGTGCGGATCGCCACCTCGCCGACGCGGCCCATGGCTTGCGAATCCGACGAGATGATCGAGAAGGCGCCGATGTCGTGCAAAATGTCTTCCGCCGCGATGGTCTCCTTGCGGATGCGGCTTTCGGCAAAAGCGATGTCTTCGGGGATCGACGGCGACAGATGGTGGCAGACCATCAGCATGTCGAGATGCTCGGCCAGCGTGTTGACCGTGTAGGGCCGTGTCGGATTGGTCGAGGACGGGATGACGTTGGGCAAGCCGCAGACCTTGATGATGTCGGGCGCATGGCCGCCGCCGGCACCCTCGGTGTGGAAGGCGTGGATGGTGCGGCCCTTGATGGCGGCGACGGTGTTTTCAACAAAGCCGGATTCGTTCAGCGTGTCGGTGTGGATCATCACCTGCACGTCGTACGCGTCCGCAACCGACAGGCAGCAGTCGATGGCCGCCGGCGTCGTCCCCCAGTCCTCGTGCAGCTTCAGCGAACAGGCGCCGCCCAGCACCATCTCCTCGAGCGCGGCAGGCAAGGACGCGTTGCCCTTGCCTGACAGGCCGATGTTCATCGGGAAAGCGTCGAAGGACTGGATCATGCGCGCCATGTGCCAAGGCCCAGGCGTACACGTCGTCGCCAGCGTGCCATGCGCCGGGCCGGTGCCGCCGCCAAGCATGGTGGTGATGCCGCTCATCAGCGCTTCCTCGATCTGCTGCGGGCAGATGAAGTGGATATGCGCGTCGAAGCCGCCGGCGGTCAGGATCTTGCCTTCGCCGGCGACGATCTCCGTGCCGGGACCGATGATGATGGTGACGCCATCTTGAGTGTCCGGATTGCCGGCCTTGCCTATTGCCGCAATCCGCCCGTCCCTGAGCCCGATATCGGCCTTGAAGATGCCGGCGCCGGCATCGACCACCAGCGCGTTGGTGATCACGGTGTCGACGGCGCCCTGGGCTCGGGAAACCTGGCTCTGGCCCATGCCGTCGCGGATCACCTTGCCGCCGCCGAATTTCACTTCTTCGCCGTGGATGGTGAGATCCTTCTCGACCTCGATGAACAGTTCCGTGTCGGCAAGCCGCACTTTGTCGCCCACCGTCGGGCCGTACATCTGCGCATAGGCGGCGCGGGTAATTCTGGCCATCAGCGATTGCTCCCAAAATGCGGTTTGCCGAAATGCGGTTTGCCGAAATGTAGTTTGCCGAAATGCAGTTTGATTGAAGTCCGGCACATTGCTGCCATCCAATGGTCACGCAATGACCCACTGGGCGACACCTTCTGATCCCATTTGGCGTTTGAGGTTAGGGGGTCACCCCAAAACGACCGTTTGCCAATCGATGGAAAGGAAAATCCATGCGCAAAACCATAGTTCTTGCCGCTGCCGCTACCCTGATGCTGGCGGGCGCCGCCAGTGCCCAGCAGCAACCCGCGCAGCAGCCAGCTCCGGCGCCGACCACGCCTGCTCCGGCCACCCCGCAGCCGGCCGTACCGACGATCCAGAGCGTCAACATCGTCGACATCACGGAACTGCCAAAGGACACCCAGACGCAGGTCAATCAGGTCATCGCCCAGCGTGGTGACGCCGGCTTGAAGAAACTGCGCAGCTCGATCGACGCCACGCCCAAGGTGAAGTCCGCGCTGGAGGCCAAAGGGCTCAGCTCGGCGCAGGTCGTCGCCGCCAGCATGGAACCCAATGGCGCGCTGACCCTGATTACCAAGAAGGCCAGCTGACAGACGGGCTGGGTGGGCCGGCATTCGGTCCGCCGGCCGCATCGGGACGGGAACCTTCGCCGGGCGGGATTCGTTTTGTTCTCGCGCTAGACCGCGTCCCGAAACGAATTCCCTCAGGAGCGAGCGATGGCGATCACTCCTTTTCCCGCCCAAAGACGGTTGCAGGCCGTCGCCGCAATGGCGTTGCTGGCGGCGGCCGATCCTGTTGCCGGCCTGAAGGCGCAGGGTCTTGAAAGCACGGAGACCGTCAACCGCATTGTCGGCTCGGAGGTCAAGCAGGAAGAGGCCAAGACCACGGCCGAAGCCGGAAACGTCAACACGGCCATCGACCGGACGCGTGAAAACATCGGCCTGGTGCGCAAGACCTCCAAGCTCGACAAGGTCGATATCGTATTCCTGACCGACGCCGCGCGCACCGAAGGCGGCCCACCGGCGGTAATAGAGAGCAAGATCAAGCAGCATCAGGACGACATTACCGAACTGCGCAAGGAGATCGAGGCCAACGCGCTCTTGTTCAATGCAATCGAGTCGCGGCGCGTGCTTGTGCAGGATGTCCTCGCCGTCGAATTCGACGATCCCGGAAAGGTCGTCATCTATGCCGCGGCCAAGCCGTCGAACTGAGCTGACCGCGCTGGCAGATCTCACAGCTTGCCCATCACCTTCTGCTGAAATCCGTAGACCTCGCGCTTGCCGCCAAGCGGCACCAGCGTCACGTCGCGCTCCTGTCCCGGCTCGAAGCGCATGGCCGTGCCGGCGGCGATGTCGAGGCGCATGCCTCTGGCACGCTCGCGGTCGAACTTCAGACCCTCATTGGTCTCGAAGAAATGATAGTGGCTGCCGATTTGGATCGGCCGGTCGCCGCTATTGGCCACTTTCAAGGTGATCGTCGGCAGGCCCTTGTTCAGTTCGATGTCGCCACCCGCTGTGATGATTTCGCCCGGGATCATCTTCACAGCACACCGAAAACGAGGCCGATACCGATCGCCGCGCAAGCGGCACCGGCAGCGCGGGACAGGCCACGGGACCGGCTGCCGAGACCGAGCCCGGCGGCGATGCCGGTGGCATGCAGGAGCGCGGTGGCGATCGCAAAGCCAGCCATGTATTCGAGCCCGCCGGCATTCTCCGGTATTTCGGTGCCATGGGCGTGGCCATGCAACAGCGCGAACAGGCCGATGATGGCAATGCCTGCCGAGACCGGGAGATCGACCGCCAGGGTCACCAGCAGCCCGAGCACCACGACCGATGCCAGAATGCCCGGTTCGACGAAGGGCAGGGGCATATGCAGCATGCCGAGCGCGCCGCCGGCCAGCATGACGCCGACAAAGGCCGCCGGCCAGGCAAGAACCGCCTTGCCGCCCTTGAGCGCTGCCCACAGTCCGACCGCGATCATCACGGTCATGTGATCGAGACCGGTGAGCGGGTGCATGAAGCCGGCCGTGAAGGAGGAGGTCGTGCCGATGCCGACATGGGCATAGGCCGGCATGGACGCCGCCAGAAGTGGAATTGTGGAAAGCGAAGCGCGTTTCATCGGAGCAGGGATCATCGAAATGCCTTCTGGTTAAGGGGCGCGGTGTTCAAGCAGCCTTGCGAGGGCCGCAGCCTTCGGCCTTGAGAACGCGTTTGGTCGAGGCAGGGTATTTCTTCAGCATCGCCGCCGGGCGGATCGGCCGTGCGGAAAAATTGCCCCCGCAATTGGGGCAGATGCCACCCAGCACATGCTCCACGCAGTCGGCGCAAAAGGTGCACTCGAAGGTGCATATCAACGCATCCGTTGCCTCCGGCGGCAAGCCCTTGTCGCAGCATTCGCAGTTGGGGCGCAGCTCAAGCATCTTTTCTTCCTCACCGTATCGGTTCGTGCACGGTCACCAGCTTGGTGCCGTCGGGAAATGTCGCCTCGACCTGCACGTCGTGAATCATCTCGGCGATGCCTTCCATGACTTGCGCGCGGGTGACGACATGGGCACCGGCCTCCATCAGGTCGGCGACCGGGCGGCCGTCGCGGGCACCCTCGACGACGAAGTCGGTGATCAGGGCGATCGCTTCCGGATGGTTGAGCTTGACGCCGCGTTCGAGCCGCTTGCGCGCCACGATCGCCGCCATGGCGATCAGCAGCTTGTCCTTTTCCCTCGGCGTCAGGTTCATGCGTTTTCCCAGACTGGTAGCGACAGGCCTACAGTGACCATAATTTGGGCAACCCCGCCCTTCCATTGAGCAATTCGATGAGTGGAACCAGCCGCTGGCGCAGCCGGTAGCTATCCCCGGCGTAGAGCCTCGCAAGAAGCTTGCCAGATTTCTTGACGCTCCAGACGCTGGCGCTGCCGTGGTCGCCGACGATCTCCAGAACCGGTTCGAGCAGCGCTTCGGCCCGCGGCGAAACCAGCAGCAGCGTCGCCATCGCGATCGCGCCGCCGGCAACCGCCGGGCGGTCGAGCGTGGCGGCGATATCGGGTCCGATGCGGAAATCCTCGGCATGAATGAGGCATCCGTCCTGGCGCACACGCCAGCGGTCATGGAAGTTGCCCTGCGTGGCACGTTCGCCCATTGCCAGGCGGCCGAAGACGGTGACTTCCAGCACCAGCGCCTCGGCGCCAGCGGCAAGCTCGACGTCGAGCTTACGGGCAAAGGCCGCCCGGTCGTAGACGATGGTTTCCTGCGGCAGCCAGGCAACGCGGCCGTTTTCACCGACCGACAAATTGACCCGCACCTCGGCACGATCGGATGCCGCCCGATAGATCTTCTCGCAAGCCTGGGTCGTGATCGATGCCGATGCGGCCGCGCCGACATCCACGTCCCAGGCGATCCGGTCGCCGCCGGTCATTCCACCGGCGGTGTTGATCAGCACCGCTTCGAGCGGATCGGCCGAGACGGCCGGCATCCTTATTTTGGCGGCACCGTCCTGATAGAGGCCCCGCAGGCGCGTGCGACCGTCACTGAGTGCGCAGGAAAGCCGCGCCACGCCCGCAACGCGCTGCGTCGAAATCCCGCCATGTTCAGCCGTATCCATGCCTGCACGTTAAGCACTCCGGCGGCTTTGTCGATATGGAGTTCGATATAGCTTGTTGCTTGACAACGTTTCGGTTTCTATAGAGGGAACCACCTTGGTACGGTCACAGAGCGCTTGGCGGGGGTATAAAACGACGACGGCGGCTTGATACCAGGAGAATAGGGGCGCTGCTCAGTTGGCGTCGGGAAACGCGACACAGTGGGGAAGAAACCGAATGGCCGACCAGCTGGCAACGGATATCATCGCGAAGATCAAGGCTCATGCCGAGCCGGGTGGCGAGGAAATCACCACCAACACCGAATTGACCTCGCTTGGTATCCATTCGCTCGAGCTGACCGAGATCATCTTCGATCTTGAGGAAGAGTATGGCATCGAGATCGAGATGAACACGGTCGACGCCTGGAGCAATCTGAAGAATGTCGGCGATATGGTCGAAGCTGTCCGCGCGCTGATCGCGAAAAAAGCCTGAACTGAATGCGGCAGCGCGTCGTCATTACCGGCATGGGCGGCATTTGCGGGCTCGGCACCAGCGCGCCTGCGATCTGGAACGAGATGCGCGCCGGCCGCTCGGCCATAGGCCAGATCACAAGTCCGCAACTGCATGATTTGAAGGTCAAGGTCGGCTGCGAAATCAAGACGCTTCCCGATCACGGCATCGACCGCAAGCAGACCGTGTCGATGGACCGCTTCAGCCTGCTGGCGACGATCGCGGCCAGGGAAGCCATGCAGCAGTCCGGACTGGTTTCGAATGATGCCACCACCTATCGGATGGGCACCGTCGTCGGTGTCGGCGTCTGCGGCTGGGAAGCGATCGAGGAGAACTATCGCGCCATCCTGATCGAGGGCAGGAATCGCGCCGGCATCTTCACCGTGCCAAAGGTGATGCCAAGTGCCGCATCCGGTCATGTCAGCATGAATCTCGGCCTGCGCGGGCCGGTCTTCGGCGTCACGTCGGCCTGCTCGTCGTCCAATCACGCCATTACCTCGGCCGTCGACCAGATCAGGCTCGGCCGCGCCGACGTGATGGTTGCCGGCGGCACCGATGCGCCGCTGGTCTGGGGCGTCCTGAAGGGATGGGAAGCGCTGCGGGTTCTGGCACCGGACACCTGCCGGCCATTTTCGGCCGATCGCCAGGGCCTGTCGCTTGGCGAAGGTGCCGGCATGGCGGTGCTGGAGAGCTACGAACACGCCATGGCGCGCGGCGCCACCATTCTTGCCGAGATTGCCGGCGCCGGCCTTTCCGCCGACGCGTCCGACATCGTCGCGCCGACCATCGAAGGACCGACGGCCGCCATGCGCGCCTGCCTGGCCGACGCCGGGTTCAATCCCGAGGATGTCGACTACCTCAATGCCCACGGCACCGGCACCAAGGCCAACGACCAGATCGAGACGGCGGCGATCAAGCGCGTCTTCGGCGACCATGCCTACAAGCTCTCGATGTCGTCGACCAAGTCGATGCATGCCCATTGCCTCGGCGCATCGGGCGCGCTCGAGTTGATTGCCTGCGTGATGGCGATCCGCGAAGGCATCGTGCCGCCGACGGCCAATTTTCGCGAGGCCGATCCCGATTGCGATCTCGACGTCACGCCGAATGTGGCGCGCGGGCGCAAGGTGCGCACCGCGATCAGCAACGGCTTCGCGTTTGGCGGCACCAATGCGGTGCTGGCCTTCAAGGCCGTCTGATCCTGCATCGGCCGTTACAGCTACCCGGGGCGATCCCGGTCGTCCCAGAGTTGACCGTCCGTGCACGATGAAACGTTCACCGCCATATTGATCGTGACGTTTGGCGCATCTAATTCTTGGCCGCCCCCGCCAAATCGTGCCGCTCGGCGCAAATCCCCTTCAGGAGTTTCCCATGGCCGACCTGTCCGCCTTCCCGATCGCAACGCGCTGGCCAGCCAAACACCCGGACCGGATCCAGCTCTACTCGGCGACAACGCCGAACGGCGTGAAGATATCGATCGCCCTGGAAGAAATCGGCCTGCCCTACGAGCCGCATCTGGTCAACATCAGCAAGAACGAAAGCTGGACGCCGGAATTCCTGTCGCTCAATCCCAATGGCAAGATACCGGCGATCATCGACCCGAACGGTCCGGACGGCAAGCCGATCGGCCTGTTCGAATCCGGCGCCATCCTGCTCTACCTCGCCGAAAAGACCGGCCTGCTCATGCCCGTGGACGCGGCGCGCCGCTACGAGACCATCCAGTGGGTGTTCTTTCAGATGGCCTCGGTCGGGCCGATGTTCGGCCAGGTCGGTTTCTTCCACAAATTCGCCGGCCGCGAGATCGCCGACAAGCGCCCGCTGGAGCGCTATCGCGATGAATCGCGGCGGCTGCTCGGCGTCCTCGATAGCAGGCTGAAGGGCCGCAAATGGATCATGAGCAATGACTACACTATTGCCGATATCTCGCTGCTCGGCTGGGTACGAAACCTGATCGGCTTCTACGAAGCGCGCGACCTCGTCGGTTTCGACGATTTCACCAATGTGGCGGCGTGGCTGGAACGCGGCCTGGCGCGGCCTGCCGTGCAGAAGGGCCTGACCATCCCGGCCAGAGCCTGACCCCCCAAACCTGCGAGCTTTGAGAAGGCTCTACTTCGCCTTGGCTTTCGAATCGCCCTTGCCCACCACGGATGCTGCAAGCGATGCAGTACTCCTGGCGGCGGCGACGACGGCGCCTGCAGCCACATTGGCCGCAGCCTTGACCGTACGCAATGCGCTGCTCGAAATAGAACCGTCAGCGCCTGCTGGTTTCTTGGGCTTTGCGGTTTTCGGCGCGGCTTTCGCGGCCGCCGGCACCACTTTCTTCGGCGCTGCCTTGCCGAAGGCCGGCTTGGTATCCTTGGAACGCGCCGTGGTTGCCGGGCCGGCGCCTGCCTTGGATTGGGTTGCCTTGCCCTTGGAGGGCGCGGGCTTTCTTGCCTTCTGTGCCATCGGACGGACTCCCTTCTTGGCAGAATTGCCTTGTCCGCGATAACGGCCTGAAAGTCTTAAGGTTCCCCTTGCGCAATCCGTAGAATCAAGCGGAAAGGCCGATCACTAGGTCGGCAGCGCGGCGGCGAGCGATAACCCGGTCGATGTTGGGCATGTCGTTTGAAGCGATCCAGGCGCGCGCATCCTCATCGGAGCGGCCGTGCCCATGCCAGCGCTCCAGCAGGCGGCGCTCGAGCTCGTCACGCGGCACGTCGACGAAGATCGAGAAATCGAACAGCGGCGCCAGCCGCGACCACGGTTCCTCGTCGAGCAGCAGGTAATTGCCCTCGACCAGGATGAACTTGGTCTCGGTGGCGACGATCGAGGCGGCGGCGCGCGACAGTTCAAGGCTCCGGTCGAAGACCGGTATGGCGATATCGGGTTCGCCGGCCCGGATGCGCTTCAGCAGGGCCTCAAAACCGGCAAAGTCAAAGGTTTCCGGCGCACCCTTTCGCGCGCGCAGGCCGCGCTGCTCGAGCACGGCGTCGTCATAGTGGAAGCCGTCCATCGGCACGACCTCCGAAGTGCCTTCGGGCAACAGCTCACGCAGCCTCGCCGACAGCGTCGACTTGCCGGCGCCAGGCGGCCCGGCAATGGCGACGATGAAGCGGCTTGCCTTGCCGGCACGCTTGAAGATGGTGGCGGCGAGATGGGCGATTTCGGACATTGGAGCCTCTCTCTGGCCTGCATGATCGCCAGGATAACCACAATCGCGGCATCTTGTCGGCAGCAAGCGGAAATTTCAAACCGGAATTTGCGCGCCAACGTTCCTTGAGAACAAACAGGAAGCCATCCGATCAAGCTGCCGCCGTTCGCCCTATGCGCAGGAAGTCGCTGTCGAAGGGAACCTCCCAGGCCGAGCTGCCGGTTGCCAGCCGCATTCGGCCATCCTTAGTCGTGACCTCCTGCGGCGGCCCGCCGCCGGACAGCGGCATGGCGCCGATCACATGGCGAAAGGAAACGCTGCGGCCTTCGCCAAGCGCAAAGGCGGTCGCCACGCCTTCGCGCGTCAGCCAGTTGTCGGCGATCGAGGCAGCATGGCCTATCGCCGTTCGGCCATCCTCGATGCCGAGCACGCCGCGGTGGCGGCCGCTCCAGGGCGCGTAGTCGCGTCCGCCATTGCTGAACCACAGCATGGTGATCGGCAGCTCGGAGGGGTTCTTCAGCACCAGCACCAGGTCCTGTTCGGCCTCACGCGCCAGGGCGGTCCAGCCCGGCCCGCCATGATCGGCCTCGACCAGCGTCAGGAAATCCTCGCGGCGGTCGCCCATGCGATATTCCGTCAGGTCGAGCGTGCCGCCGCCGGCGGCGGGAAAATGCCCGAGATCGGCGGACCGACCGGGGTAAGCCAGCATGAAGCGGCCGCGCGCCGGATCCGGCTCCAGCGGATCGTCCGGCGTCGCGGCGAACAGCTTTGGCGAAAAGGCCAGCCTGCCGCCGCCCGTCATCGCCGTCATCGGGTGATGGGCGACCGAGATCGCGCCATGACCGCCGGAAAACACATGCTCCTGGTAGAGGAAGGGATGGCCGTCGCGCAGCGTCAGGATCTTGTCGACTAAAGCGCCCATCACCTTGTGCCGCAAGCGGTAGACCGCACGCCAGCCATCTTCCGTCGCGGCACTCTCGACGACGTCCCAGGCGCTGTTGGCCGGCCAGCCATGCAGCGGCGCCTCCTCGACATCGCTGCGTGAAAACGGCGCGCAGAGAAAATCGCCGGACAGCCGGACGGTGCCTTCAGGCAGATCATCCGGCAGCGTCTCGCCCGCGTCGACCCAAGGTGCGCGGTGCAGCGGCCTTAATTGCCGCCCGCCGCCCTCGACGACCATGTCGGCGATGTGGCCGACGGTGAGGTCGAGAGAAACCGAAATATCCCTGGCCTTGATGGTGCTGACAGTCATTGCGCTCTCACCGATTCTGAATGCGCAACCAGAACCCTTCGGCGCCGGTTGCGCAAGGATGATGTCGGGCATTTCGTATCAAAAGGAGGGTGGCGACTGATCGCCGAACGTCGGCGCTGCCCCCGCTCCGCCTCGCTGCGCGAGGCACCTCTCCCCCGCTTTGCGGGGGCGAGGAACCCAAGTTCTGCAAGACTGGCCTTTCGAAGTTGGCGGTTCCTCGCCCCACGAAAGTGGGGAGAGGTGGCTCGGCGAAGCCGAGACGGAGAGGGGAATGGCACCGCCCCCTCTACTGCCGCTTGTACTCCCGCACCGGCGACTTGGTGTCGTCGGTGTAGGTGACCTGCACCGACATCGATTTCACGCTGTCGGCGACCTTGAAATAACCCTTGGCATCGTAAGGGATGGCGTAAGGGTCCTTCTTGTCGCAAGGCGGTATCTCGAGCGACTTGTCGAGCGCGGCACCGTTCAGGCTGTAGTGCACCTCCTTGATGGCGCAGCGGTAGGACAGCATCTGCGTGAAATAGACCAGGCCGTGGTTGCCGCCGGCATCGAAGGCGATCCACGACGTCCAGAACTGGTCGAGGATCTGCTTGTTGCCTTGCTGGAGTGCTGTCTCAGGATCGAAACGGATGTCGAACGGGCCAGTTTCGCGGCCCCTGATGTCGAGATATTTGATCGCGATAATCCCGGCCGCGGTGCTGTCGGGCATCTCGAAGCTCGGATTGGCCATCGGCTTGCCGGTGGTCTGGTCGTTCATCGCCAGAAAACCGGTGTCGGTGAACGGACCGCTGTCGCCCATGCGCCAGGAGATGGCGGTCGCCGGCTCCGGCAGCGAGATGGTCATCGACCAGCCCTGGTTGGAGCGCATCGGCGTCAGCGAAGGCACGAAGCGGGCTGGGTCGAGCACGTCGCCGAGGGCTGCCAGCCGGCTGCGGCTGCGGTCCAGCCAGTCGGCCAACTGCGTCTGGTCGACGAAATATTTGAGCAGCCCGCCATCCTTTTCCTAGGAAACGAATTTGGTCAGCGCCTTGGCCTCGTTGCGCTTGTCGGCCAGCGTCTGGGCGCCGAGACGGTCTTCCGAGAACTCCTGCGCCAACAGGAAATAGGCCGGCGCGAAATCCGCATTGGCCGCGATGAAAGCGTTGAGCTTCTCGAGGCGCTGGGCGTCGTCGAATTGCAATATATGCACCAGCTTGATCGACAGCGCCTTGCCCTTGTCGGCAAGCGCGCCGAACACCTCGCGGGCGCCGGCCTTGCCGTCCTGGACCCGAAGCAGCGTGGCAAAGCGCGTGTAGGGGTCGATGGCATCGACATCGAAACCGGCAAAGGCGAGATACGAGCGCCGCGCGTTGAGCATGTCGCCCGAAAGCTCGTAGACGCGGGCATTGTGGTAGAACTCGTCCGGCCGCTTCGGCTCGGCGATCGCCCCGCCTTGCGCGGCAAGGGCGGCAAAGCCCTTGGCGATGGTGTCGATCGAGGCGGCGATCTGCTGCATCGTCGCCTGCAGCTTCTCGGTCTGGGCCTGTTGCTGCGCCTGGCCGGCGGCCAGCGTCTCGGTCTGCTTCTTCACCTCTTCGGTGGTCTTCTGCACCTGCGCGGTCTGCTGCGTCTGCTGCTGCTGGGCGTTGGCGATCTCGTCGGTCTTCTTCACCACCGTGTCGGTCGACTGTTTGACCGCTTCGACCGTCTTCTGCGTCTGCGTGACCGTCTGCTCGATCTTGGCCACCTTGGCCGAAACGATGCCCAGCGACTGCTGCAGCCCGGCGATGGCTGGCACCAGGCTGGCGATCACCCCGTTCTGGGCGTTGGTCTGCTGTTGCAGGCCGTAGACGCCGCCGGCGACGGCGGCAGCACTTGTGGCGAAGATCAAGGCCGGCAGCGCCTTGGCCGCCAGCACCAGCCTGAGCACGATGGCAATGGCGATGATGACGGCAGCCACCGAGGCGGCCAGCGCGATATAGGCGGCGAACGGCGCCAGCGGATTGAGGATATCGGAAGCCGCACCTCCGATAAAGGCGACGCTGCCGGCCCATTTGCCGGTGCGGCTGAGCGATGCCCTGATAAGCGAGGGCGCCGCGCCCCCGGCCCCGATGTCAATCATGCCAAGCCCCCAAGCCGCCAGATACCGCGACTTCCCACAGGAAACGTGGTTTTGGCAAGGAAAGACACGGGAAACAGGCCGTTTCGGGGCGCTTTTCGGAGGAACCAGGTCCTGCGCGGCCTCGACAATCCTGGGGCTAACCTCCATTAACCAAATGGACGCAGCTGACGCGTTACGTTAGCTTCGCCTTATCTCAGCAACAGCTTGACCGAACAGACTTGCCCTTGCCCCACCTGCGTCCCCTTCCGCTCATCCAGCGCGTTTTTGCGGTCCTTGGCCTGTTGCTGCTGTTTGCCGGCTGCACGACCGTGACGCCGCCGGACGCCGTATTGGCGGTACCGGCGCCGCCGCAGAAATATGCCGCCATCGTCGTCGACGCCGGGACCGGCAAGCAGCTGTTCGAGGTCAACTCGACGGCGCAGCGCTATCCGGCCTCGCTGACCAAGATGATGACGCTGTACCTGCTGTTCGAGGCGCTGGATGCCGGCCGCCTCACCAAGGAAACGCAGATCCCGGTTTCGGACCATGCCGCCTCGCAGCCGCCGACCAAGATGCGCTTCCGGCGCGGCGAGAGCATCGACGTCGATTCCGCGATCCGCGCCATCGTCGTCAAATCGGCCAATGACGTGGCGGTGGCGGTCGGCGAATATCTCGGCGGCTCGGAGGATCAATTCGCCGCCATGATGACATCCAAGGCGCGCCAGCTCGGCATGACCAGCACCTCGTTCCGCAACGCGTCCGGCCTGCCCGACGATGGCCAGATGACGACCGCGCGCGACATGGCGGTGCTCGGCATGGCGTTGCATCGGCGGTTTCCACAGCAGTTCCACTACTTTTCCGAAAGCGACTTCATGTTCCGCGGCAGGTTGGTGCGCGGCCATAACGACATGCTCGGTCGCGTGCACGGCGTCGACGGCATCAAGACCGGCTACATTAGGGCCTCGGGCTTCAACATCGTCACCTCCTACAATGCCGACGGCCGCAATCTGATCGTGGTGGTGATGGGCGCCGACAGCGCCCGCCAGCGCAACGACCATGTCGAAGCGCTGATCCAGCGCAGTCTGTCGCCCGCGATGGCCGACACCAAGACCAGGCTGATGTTCGCCAAGCAGTGAGGAGTGGTACGCGCAGCGGACAAAAAGCCAATTGCTTGGCTTTTTGAACGACGACCGGTGAAGCCCCGGTCCGCCTTCGGGCGGATCGAAAGGTCCAGTGGACCTTTTGAAGGGGCTGAACGCCCGAAGGGCAGGGAGCCTGCGAAGGGCGAGCTGCCGGTAGCAAGCATCGCGCTCGGCTGCGCAAGGCGGAATCATGAATCGTTAACGCTCTGGTAACCAAGCGGGATTCTGTTGGCCGGGAAGGAGACCGGCGATGGACGCAAGCTTTCTCGATCATATTGACGACATTGAAGACCCTCGCGTGCCCGGAATGGTGGTCTATCGGCTCGACGAGATCCTGCTTACGGTGCTGGTGGGCCTGTTGTGCCGAGCGGAGGATTTCGACGAGATCGAGGACGTGGGCGTCGAACTGCTCGACTGGCTCCGGCGCATCTTGCCGTTCGCGCATGGGGTTGCGCCGGCGCAGACCTTAAAGCGGACGCTGGCACGGCTCGATCCGCGACAGTTGGAGACGGCGTTCGCCGCCTGGGTGAAGAGCCTCGCCGGGCGCATCGGCGGCGTCGTCGCCATCGACGGCAAGACCGTGCGCGGCTCCAAGCAGGACGCCGACGGGACAGGCGCGTTGCATCTCGTTCAGGCCTGGGCGCACGAGGCGGGCCTCGTGCTGGCTATGCGGGCGGTGGACACCAAGAGCAACGAGATCACCGCCATTCCCGAGCTTCTCGACATGCTCGCCCTCGAAGGCGCGATCGTCACCATCGACGCGATGGGAACGCAAAGGCAGATCGCCGCCAAAATCGTCTCCAAGAAGGCCGATTATGTCCTGGCGCTCAAAGGCAATCAGGGAACTCTCGAGGAGGATGTCGCGCTGTTCTTCGACGATCCCGTGCTTGCGGCCGCTTGTTCGTGTCATGAAGAAGAGCCGCAAGCCGGCCACGGCCGGATCGAGGAGCGCACGATCCGCGCCGCCGATGCCGCCTGGCTCGCCGAGCGTCATCCCGATTGGAAGGGGCTTGCGAGCTTTCTCGCCGTCACAACGCGTCGCACGATCAAGAAGACCGGCGCGGTCTCGATCGAGACGCGGCTCTTCATCTCCTCGCTGCCGCCCGACCCCGTCCGCCTCGCCGCCGCCGTGCGCGCCCACTGGAGCGTGGAGAACAATCTGCATTGGGTCTTGGACGTGGCGTTCCGCGAAGACGAGTGCCGCGTCCGTAAAGACCATTCGGCGCGCAACCTCGCCATGATCCGCCGCGCGGTGCTCAACATGCTCCGACGCGAGCCTTCAAAGACCTCGCTCAAGCGTAAGCGCCTCAAAGCCCTCATGAACCCGACCTACCGACAAGCCGTCCTTGCAGGTTAACGATTCATGATTTGGCCCTGCTCGGCTGCGCGTGGCGCATTGCCCGGTGAGGGCAACTATGCTACATATCCAAGCATGGTGCTGAGTCGCGCCAGTGACCCGCCGCAAGGCGGTTTTTTGTTGCCGTCACCCTCCCGCAGCCATGTACGCCCTGGTTCGCAATGCCGTTCGAGCAAGGTAGGCGATCAGCGCAAACCCTCATCGCTTCGTCATCCACGGGTCTACGCGTCCGCTTCGCCCGTGGATGACGAAGTTGGTGAGGCTTCGGCCAATCTCGAATGTCCCCACCCGCCCTGAGGCCGCGAAGAGCGGGCCGCAGCCAGCCACACCGACCCCCTCCGATCGATCAAAACCACTTGTCCGGCCCGCGAAATCCGTGCCCCGCGCTGGCTATGCGCCGCCACCTCTGTTTATCGTCCCGCCCAGCACCGCAGCAGGAGCCCCCACCATGAGCACCGTCCCGAAAACGCCCGAGCAGCCGCCAGACAATCAGAACGACAGCGGCGGCGAATATTTCGAGGCGCCGACCACAGGGGAGCTCGAGGCCGACCAGACTTCGGACGAGCACCTCGAAACGCCCGACGTGCCAGATTCGGAGCCGTCCGTTCCGGGCGCCCACCGCGGCAAGCCGAAGAAAAAACCATCGGCGATATCAGGCCGCAAATTCCGCAAGCGCGATCTGGTGCGCATCGACACGCTGCGCCCGAGCCTCGCCGACCGCATTCGATCCGATCATCCGGACCTGCCGGCCGGCGCCCGCATCACCCGCGCCGAGCTCGGCCGCTACCGCATGCGCTACATGGAGGAGCTGCTCCAGCAGGAACACGGCGAATTCTCCGAACTCGACCGCCAGGTGGTCGAATCGATCGCCAGGCAGGACACCATTTCCGAAAACTCGGAGGAAGAGTTCGAGGAGCACCGGACGTTCGCCGACCGCGTCTCCGACAACATGGCTTCCTTCGGCGGCAGCTGGTGGTTCCTGATCTCGTTTGCCAGCGTGCTTCTGGTGTGGATCGGCATCAACCTGTTCGCCGGCATGGCGGGCGCCTTTGATCCCTACCCCTTTATCCTCTTGAACCTGCTGCTCTCCTGCATTGCCGCCATCCAGGCGCCGATCATCATGATGAGCCAGAGGCGGCAGGAATCCAAGGACCGCCTGCGCTCCTTCAACGACTACCGCGTCAACCTCAAGGCCGAGCTCGAAGTGCGCCATCTGCACGAAAAACTCGACTACCTCATCTCGCGCCAATGGACCCGCCTGGCCGAAATGCAGCAGATGCAGCTGGACGCGATGCACGAACTGACGGGTGCCAGGAAGCCGAAGCGGGCGGTGCGGAGAAAGAGGGCGGTGAAGAGCGAGGCGGCGCAGTGAGCGGCTAGGCCACCGCGCTGTCGCTGATCTCACGGATACGGCTGACGAGTCTGGTAACTCTGTCCTCGTCGAATACTTGCTCCGGCCCCGTAGGAGCTAGATCGGTAAAGGGTGGCTCATAGAGCAAGCTCGGGTCCATAGTGCCCTGGTCGGTCAGGTGCTCGATGATCATGCCGACGAACTCGATCTGGGCGGCGGAAGCTGTTCCCGCAGACAGGAATTCGCCCAAGGCTTCCGAAACGGCGGCACGGTCGAGCCCTACCAATGAACGCACGAACCGACCGAAGCCACGGCTGGTCTCGCGGGCTCGTTCGATATCGCCGGCGTCACCAATGCCTGCATCGAGCAGCATCTTTTCCAGCGCGGCCAGATCGATGGCCGTCAGCGGCTTTCCCTGCCTCAGCTTGTGCAAGACGAGATGGTCCTCGTGCCTCTTGAGGAAGTGGCGTGCTTTCTGCTTGAAGCGAGCGAAGTCGGCTTCGCCAACTTGGGGCAGATCGATTTCAACACCATCGCCGATCTCGTCGGCAAAGTCGGAATAGACAATCGCTTTCCGACCCTTCTCGATGTGCTGGACGAGATCGCGCAGCCGTAGCCGAACCAGTTCGAGCAAAGGAACGTTGACACCCTCCCACCAGATGTCCGTCTGGATCTCTTCGATCAGGACGGCCCGATGAGCGATCGCCGGAATGCCAGTCTGGTCCTCCAGCGCTGACGCGATTTCCAGCAGTTGCTTCTTCAGCGTGTCGAACCGCTTGGAGCCCTTCAGCAGCGCAAGCTGCAGCGAAAACATCAACAGGTCGAACCGCTTCGCCTCCTCGGTTCCAAACTGCTTCGCCGAAGGTAAAGGCGCAATCTCGTCGACAAGCTCCTTGCGCTTCTCGTCGTCGATCGCGATCCAGGCTTCCGGTCTTTGGTATTTTTCCACCGCGCGACGACGCTGACGCACGATGAAATTCTCGAGGGTTCAGCCCGGCTAGGGTGTCGCGCAGAACTTCGACCGCATCGGTTCTGATATCTTCCTCGGTCAGCGGCGAGGCGACATAGGTCGAGGCTTTGAAAGGTGTCGGATCTTCGGCTAGGCCATCGGACTTGCGCTTCTTTTCGTCAAGCGCGCGCACCAGGTCGAGCCGCGCTGCAAACAGCCGTTCCGACAATGACTTCGCGGTGCTTGCATCCTTGAGTTCCGGATTGGCGCCGAAGAATTCAAGGTTCTGGCAGTAGTCGAAGACGCGGAAGAACTCCTTGTCTTGGCCCGGCGCGAACAGGTCGGGACACAGCCGGGTGCCGCGCCCCATCATCTGCCAGAATTTCGTCTTCGAGCGCACCTGCTTGAAGAAGACGAGGTTCACCACCTCCGGCACGTCGATACCGGTGTCGAGCATGTCGACCGAGATGGCGATATGAGGGGCCTTCGTTTTCTTCGAAAAATCGTCGATCAGCGTTTGCGCATAAGCGCCGCTCTCATGCGGATAGGCCGCGTTGAACCGCGCCTCGATGAACACCGCATGCGCCTGGTTCTTGGCGAAGATGATGGTCTTGCCGAGCCGATCACCACCTTCGACCTTGAGTCCGTTGGTCATCAAATGCGCGATGACGAGATCGACGGTGTCGGTGTTGAAGAGCCGCTTGTTGACCTCCGCGGCATCGACGCTGTCGGGGATCTCCTCTTCGCCCCATTCCAGCATGTCCCAGCGGTCTTTCTCTTCATCGCTGAGATCGTCGTAGCGCAGGCCGGAGCGCACGATCTTCAGCGGCACGGAAATCGCCTTGGGCGGCACCAGATGGCCATCGGCCACCGCCTCGTCGAGCGAATAGGCGTCGGTCGGGATGCCATCCTCAAGGTCGACAGCGAATAGGTGTTATGGTCGATTTCGTCCTTGGGGGTCGCCGTCAATCCGACGAGGAAAGAGTCGAAATATTCGAAGATCGCCCGATAGCGTTGGTAGACAGAGCGATGCGCCTCATCGATGACGATCAGGTCGAAATGGCCCGGTCCGAACTTGCGCTTCTCGTCGGCCTTGCCATCGATCAGATTCATCATTGTCGGATAGGTCGACAGGAAAACGCGGCCATCGCTGGTGCGCTCGGTGACGAGGTTGACCGGCGCTGAATCCGGCAGATGTGCCTTGAACGCGCCGGCGGCCTGGTTGACCAGCGCGACACGGTCGGCGAGGAACAGCACGCGCTTTGGCGATGCCACCCGCCCAGAAGGCATTCCACACGGCGTCGATTTTTGAGCGAAGTTCACCTGTGATCATTCATTCCTCGAATACTGACTGTGATTTCGTCGCGACCGTAAGGCAGGTCGGCTCACGATCAAAGTGCCGATAGAGCACCAAATGATTTTGCAGCTCGGCCTTGCATCTTTGAGTCCGCCCTTCACTTTGCATAGGTCGCGGCGGAGGACAGCGTTGATTCCCATTTTGGATTTTGTGTCCGAAAAAATTATCGCCGGCGTTCTGCAAAGGGGCGAAAGAGGGCGCCGCTATCAAGCTGTCTTGACGGGTCTCACGTCGCCGGAATTGGAAGGCGTGAGGGCGGCTCTCGATGCGAAGATCGACGGAGATAATATCTTTACGGCTGGCTGGATGCCTGGCAAGAACTGGATCAACACTCCTTTTTGGCCGATATGCGTAGGTCCCGCGCAACGCGATATCACTTGGGCCAGGGTTGATGGTCTGGGAAGCATTCGAACGCCATTCCGATGACTGGTTGGTTGGAAACTTTGAACTAACGGCGTTGACATCGGCAGCCGCACCTATTGGAAGCGGAGATACTAAATTCAACCTCCACTCCATCTGGAACGAGCAGCATTCGATTCGAGCCTGTGGTTTTGCCTTTGCCGCAGCCGCTATCCATTTGCCCGTTGAAGCCCGCCGCGGCTTCCGCTAAGAAGCCGTGACTTGCCGGTTCACCGGCTGGTACGTTTTCCGGATTCCGGGAAGCACCCGTAGCTCAGCTGGATAGAGCGCTGCCCTCCGAAGGCAGAGGTCACAGGTTCGAATCCTGTCGGGTGCGCCAGTTTCAACATAAATATCAGGTGGTTAGGTGAGAATGGTTTTGGCGAGTGTCTCAACGCCTACTCGGTATCAGTAGACCATTTCGCTTTAGCGCGTTCGGCTTCCGCCGCGCAGCAATCACAGCGTCACCGGCGAATGGCAAAGCACCCCTCCGAAAATGGTCGAGCGTTCTTTGCCACAGGGCCGGTAACCAGAAAGTTTGCAATCGATCCGCCATGTCACACCCTGGCGCCCGATCACTTGCCTGTCGCCGCTGGCCGAGACGGATCGTTTCTTGGCGTTCACCACGGGCGAAGAAATGCGAAAGGCTGGTATCCGGTTGACGGTCGGAAAAGCGCGCTTGCGCCAGTTGCGCGGTCCTCATTAGACGGTTTCGAGCCGGCTGAACCGAACGGGGATGAGCTTCCGAGTCTTGAGTTGCCCTGCCACATCCTTGTCGATAACAGTCAGAAACTGTACGTCTTCAGACACCAAAGGCAGAACCAGACGTCCCCCTGGCTTGAGCTGCTCCAGCAAAGCCGGCGGCGTCCGCTCAGCGGCTACGCTAACCAGGATCTTGTCGAATGGGGCGTGCTCGAGCCAACCGCGAGACCCGTCTCCGACACGAATGGCGACATTCGAGAAGCCAAGGCCCTGCAGCAGGGTCGAGGCATGGCTTGCGAATTCCTCGATGATTTCGACGCTCCAGACTTGTCCGGCGAGTTCCGCGAGGATTGCGGTTTGATAGCCCAGTCCAGTACCGATCTCGAGCACAGCCTGGTGCGGTTGGGGAGCAAGGAGATCGGTCATCAGAGCGACAATGAAGGGCTGCGAGACGGTCTTATCGAAGCCGATCGGCAGCGGCATGTCCTGGTAGGCATAAGGCGCGACCGGGGCTGGCACGAAGAGATGCCGCGGGACCCGCCGCATCGATGCCATCACCCGCTCATCGAGCGTTGCTTTGCCGAGTTCTTCGCTTGCAAGGTCGGCATGGATCGCAATCATCTCGACCATGTGCCTGCGTAAAATCGCAAGGTGCTCTTCGGTCATCGGTTTCATGACGGTGGGGGCTTTCTCCAACCAGTCTGCTGCCAGGTACAGTCTACCACTGTCGCGAATCGAAAAGCGATCCTCGGTCGCTCGAAGTGGCCGAAGCAGGAAGGCTGACGCTCCGCAGAGGCCAGTGCCGCCGCCGAGATTCTCGGCGCGGACATCGAGTTCTTCGACGCCGACGACTAAATCCACATGTCACAGGCCGATTGGCGAATGTGGTGCAAGTTTCTTGTCGCTAAGAGTAAAGCCGGTTCTTCAGTCGTGCAGAAGATCTCCCCTGGTAGACAGCGCGGAGCATAAGGGCTGTCCCGACAATAGTGCCAGTCTCCGTGGGGAACGCACGACAGCGGCTAGGGCTGCATCGTTGATCGCCATGGGCAGACCGGGCTGCTGCCAGGCCGTCAGAGGAAAGTGGACCGTCCGTTGGCGGAGCCAAAGCGGACCTGTGGCTTCGACGCTTGGAATGTGGGAAGCGGACATTCAGGCGCTCACATGAATCGACGTGAACTCACCTAACCGGTCATTCACGGCGTGGAATCCTGGCTCGGAAGCGGACATGCCATGTGATCGAAGATCATGACCCTGTCCGACATTCGGGCTCTCATGCAGCAAGATACACAGACCCGAAAAGCTGTCTTTCAGGGGCGGCGGCAATGGCATCAACCTGCGACCTGCTGTAAGCTTGGAAAGCGGGTAACAATCCGCGAAGGAATGGGGGATGGAACGTCATCTCGCAGCCGTCCTGATTGCCGATGTTGTCGGCTATGGCCGCTTGAGCCAGATCGACGACGAGGGTACGCGTGCACTTTTCCGAACCGACCTGAACGAAGTATTCGAGCCAAGGATCACTGCGCACCATGGTCGACTGGTGAAAACCATGGGAGATGGGATGCTGGTCGAGTTCCACAGTGTGGTCGACGCCCTACGCTGCGCGGTCGAAATCCAGCAACAGAAGGCGGAGGTGAACGTTCTCACGCGGCCAGAACGGCGGCTTGATTTCCGCATCGGCATCAATCTGGGCGATGTTATCGTTGAGGGTGACGACATCCACGGCGATGCCGTGAACATCGCCGATCGGCTGCAAGGGCTGGCGGAACCTGGAGGAATCGCGATTTCCGCCACCGCCTGCGACCATGTGAGGGGAAAGGTGCCGATCGGCTTTGCCTCACTCGGCGAGCAGAAAATGAAAAGTATCGCCGAACCGGTTTGCGTGTACCGTGTCTTGATCGACCCCGCCACTGCGGGCAAGATCGTCGGTGCCAAACCCGGCCCTTCTTCCGGCGACGACAGTAAGCCGCCGGTAATTGCGGTTTTGCCGTTCGAAAACCTGAGCGCCGACGACGGCTGGACGCGGCTGGCAGACGGCCTGTCGGCCGACATGATCGGCGACCTGGCGCGCTATCCCGACCTTGCGGTCATTTCGCGCCAGACCATGCAGTCCTATCGGGGACGGGCGAGCGACACACGCTCGGTTGGACGGGAACTGAACGCCGATTATCTGCTGGAAGGCACCCTCCAGGCGATCGGACAGCGTGTCCGCGTCGCGGTGCAGTTGGTGGACACCCGGACCGGAGCCAACCTTTGGTCGGCGCGGTTCGATGAGTCGACCGATGATTTTTTTCTCATGCAGGACAGCATCACACAGAACGTCATCAATGCCCTGGCAGGTACTTTCGGCAAGCTCGCCAATCTCGGGCGCGAGGTGGCTCGGCGGAAGCCTCCCTCGAGCCTGGGTGCTTACCACTGCTATCTACTCGGGGTGGAACTGCACGACAGATTCACGACCGAGGCGAGGGCAGAAGCCATACGCATGCTGTCCCGCGCCGTGGAACTTGACCCCGGCTTCGCGCGGGCCTGGATGACGTTGGGATTGGCACATGCGGTCGATGCCTTCAATGCCTTCACGCCAGATTCAGCCGCTTCGGTCGAGCGCTGGCGAGAATGCGTGGAAACGGCTTTGGCGCTCGACCCTACCGATCCGATGACGCGCCTTTACATGGGCGCTCTCCGCGCCCTTGACGGCGATATCAGCGGGGCCGCAGAGGAATACGACCGGGCGCTGGCCCTGGCACCCAATGACGCCGATGTGCTGTCGATGCTTGCCTCAAGCCGAGCTCTCGTGTGTGGAAACCCGGAAGAAGGCTGTGCTCTTGCCGAACGGGCGCTTCGCCTCAATCCGCAGGCTCCGAGTTGGTACTACGCGCAGCTCGCCCGGGCGCGGTTCGTCGCCGGTCGCTATGCCGACAGTCTGTCGTCGCTGTGCCAAAGTCCGCCGGATATTCCCGTCACTCTGATGTTCCGTGCCCTGTGCCACGCGCTGCTCGAAGAGCCGGCGCAGGCGCAGTCGATCGCCAGGCGGATTGCCGTCGAGTTTCCAAGGTTCACCGTCGAGAACTTCATCCGAACCTATCCTGTCACCAATCCTCTTGCCCTCGCTGCGATCAAGGAAGGGGCTCGTCGTGCAGGTATAGCATAGCATAGAGCCGAAAACGGTGCCTAGTTCAGGAGGGGGACGCGCTTCCTGGATATGCCACGTGGCAAGCCGGGCCCAGCTTCCAGGCTGAAGGTCTGCTTCGTAACGCTAATTGGGCGCTGGCGTGACCCCTGCTAAGCTTCCGCTCCTGGCGCTGCCACGACCTTCAAGCCGGAGGCCACCGAACTGAAGCTGTCGGAAACGGAAGTGCGTTCGGTCGGCTTCCTGTTCGATCTCTAAGGCGGAGACCGGGACAACAGCGATGACAGGGTCATGCCGCATCTGCGCTTCCTCAATGCGCTCGACGGCCAGCATCTGCAAAAATGGCAATACAAGCGTGAAACGGAACGCATTATCCCGCTCGGCACCGAGAACAAGACGATCAGCCACTACCATCTCTCGCCGGAGGGCTGGATCGACATTGCCGGCGGCGCGCAGAGCCTCTGCTACAATGAGATCCCGACGAAGGTGAACTGGACCTATCTGTGTTTCGACTTCGACCTGGAGTCGATGCGGGCGCTCGCCCTGCGCTGCAACGACCGCAGCTTCGATTTGTCTGGTTTCGAGTCGATTCACATTCCGGCCATGAAGAACCTCTGGTGCATGCTCAATTTCTGCGTGTTCGCCGAGACCGACGTCGCCAAGCGCGCGTTCCTCTTTCGGGGGATTTCTGATGCTGCCCGAGAGCATTACCGCCATTGTCGCGCGCAACGAGCGATGGAGCGGTGAGGCCGCCAGTGAACCTTATGAGGCGGGATGGGCGCGCGAGGCGATTTTCTTCGTTCGGGCCTTGAAGGAGCCTAGCGGTCCCGTGCCGATGGCACGAGTCGAAATCTCGCCGGACGGGATGCGGTGGTTGCCGGAGGGCACCGAGTTCCGCATGCCCAACCGACGCGACGGCATGGCGATGGCGCGCTTGACGCATTTCGGCAACTGGCTGCGTGTAACGGCCCGCTTCGAGGAAGGTGGGGAATGTTTCGTGCTGGTGACACTCCACCTCAAGGCCTGACGGGCGGCAATTTCGTGGTTCGCAGCGATGCCTGGTGCACCAGCGACGTCCAGCTGTTGGTCGAGGCGAGGTGGCAGTAGAGCAGGCCGAGCGCGCCTGACCTTCTGAGGTCGAGGAAGGCTTCGTCGCTCAGCTTGTTGAAGGCCGGCTCGTCGATCACCTGGAAATCGGTGAGGTTGAGCACTTCGCCGCCCTCCAGCGTCACTTTGCTCTGGCGCGGCGCGAACAGGCCATGCGCGTCGATCCTGTCGATCATGATGCGGGTGGCTCTGAAATCGATCTGGAACTGATCGCAGAAGGCGAGCGCCTGCTTCGTCGCCTCGGTCGCCTCGGCGCCGCTGAAGAACGACGCGATCTTGTTGTCGCGGAATGGCGCCATGAGCTGGTCGACGACGCGCTCGCTTGCCCGGTCGACGCACAGCGTGAGTCGGCCGGGCGCGTTCGGGTCGTCGGCCAGAATGAAGGGATAGCGGCGGACATAGGCGGGAACATAGTGCGGCCCGGTCCACCGTCCGTCGGCATCGACGAACAGGTTTTCGTTCTGTCGCACGCCGGTGATGATCACCGGCGCCTTGGCGGCACCGATGAAGACGATCGGGTAGGAGCGCATCGCCGCCGGCATTTCCGACGCCACCACCGGAATGGCGTGCGCCGAGCGGGCGAACGAAAAGTCGCTGCGCGCGGTCAGGCCAAGCGAGCCGTGCCGCACCGGGTTGAGCGCCTCCGGCGTGGAATAGAACAGCGGCATCGCATCGCCCGCCACTTCCGTCTTTGCATCCGCCATCGTCCGTCTCCCGCAAGCCGATCCGGCCGCCAATGGTCCCAAAGCCGGGATCCGGTCTTGTTTGCGCTGATCTTGGATCGAAAAGAATCCCGCGCGCGAACAAAGTACTACAGCGTCTCTTGCGCGCATAAAAGGACAGGCGGTGCTGTATTTTTGGGTTTGCGGCGGCGAATTGTCTTGCGGGCACGGCCCGGCCGCCTGCCCACCTCTGGACAGCTTGCGGCGAAGCGGCGACAGTGCCGCCGGCAGTGGACAAATTGAGGCTTGCATGGCGTCGGTAGCGGATTTTGAACAGGGACAAATCTTCACCATCGAAGCCGGGGGCCAGCAGATCCCGCTCGAGCTGAGCGCGGTCAACCCCATCGCCGCCAGCCCGCGCCCGGGCGGCGGTTTCTCGCTGCTGTTCAGGGGCCCGCGCGAAATCGCCCTGCCGCAGGCGACCTATCTTTTCAGCGGCACAAGCGGCACCCACGAGATCTTCATCGTGCCGGTGGCGGCCGATGCTGCGGGGCGGCTTTACGAGGCGGTGTTCAATTAGGCGTCGCTAGCTTTCTGAGGCGACGCTTGCGCTGCGGCGCTGAACGTTGACGTCAGCGGGACAGTACGCGGCAGAACTATCCTGCAACCCAGCATGCTTCCTCCGGTCACATACCAGCTGCCTCACCACCCGGCGGCGCACAGGCCATCAGATCATGGACGCCCTTGTCCTCGACGACCGCGAAGCCAAGCTCGACATAGAGCCGCTTCGCCGGATTGTTCTTCTCGACGTGGATCGAGGCTGATTTGCCGGCTAACCATGCCTCGTCGACGAGATCCCGCAGCAGCGCCGCGCCGTAGCCCTTGCGCCGATGCGCCGGCAGGAACGCAATGTCGATGATGCGGTGCTGGCTCGGCCAGCGCTCGATATAGAGCCGCCCGATGTCCTGTCCGGCTCGTTCCACCACCAGCCAGTCGGCCTCGGGATAGTGTCTTTGGTAATGCGCATGCTGCGCCTGGAACTGCAAGTCGAGGAACGCAGTCTTTTGCCTATCGGTCCACGACGTCACCGCGAGTTCTTCCATGCGCGTGGAGGCGTAGAGCCGCGACAGGAACGGCAGATCCGCCGCCGTCGCCGCACGGAAGCCGAGCCCGGCCTTATCAGACCGGGGCCAGACTGGACGGGGCTGTGCCTGCTTCGCTTCTGTCACGCTGCCGGAAATCAACCGTCAGACCGGCGGCGTCAGGTCGCGAACCACGACAATCTGCTTGAGATTGTTGTCGGCAAGCGTCGTCCAGCCATACTCCCATTCGGAGCTGTCGATGCCCATCTGCGAGATCGTCCACAGCCCGTTCGTACCGTCCGGCATGAGCAGCAGGCTGAACAAAGCGAGCCGGCCATCGGCATTGTAATCGAGCGAGAGCCGTGTCCGCAGCGAAGACATGCTGAAGTCGCGCCATCCCGACCAATTCTGGGTGACGGCATCATATTGGGCGTTGAATGAGTGAACAAGCTGCTGGTCGGATGCGACCAGTACGATGTCGCCGTCGCCCTGGATGCCCGCGGCAAGTGTGTATTTGGACACCCTGCTGTAGCCGGGCGTTGCCCACTGCGTCCAGCTGTCCGATCCGGCAGGCTTCTGGCGCGTGTGCAAGACCTGGCCATTCTGGGTCAAGGCGAACAGATTGGTGGCGCCGAGCGGGCCGACCACCGGCGCCATTTCGATGAACCCACCGGTTTGCCCGGTGTCGATCTGCACCCATTGCGTCCAGTCGGCGACCTTCAGTGCCTGCGGCTTCGCCTGCTGGCAGCGATAGAGATGGAGGCCCGAATTGATGCCGAACAGCGCAATGCGGCCGTCGGCCTGGCGGATCGCCGTGATCGCTACCAGTTGCCCGGTCAGTTGGATCCAATCGCTCCACATCTTGGCGGGCGGCGCGAGCACGTCGACGGTGACGACGATCGGCGTCGTCGAGCCGGGCGGCGTGATGGTTTTCTGCACCTGCACGATCTGGTCCGGATTCTGGTAGATCCACCAGATACGGCCCTGATTGTCGGTGAGGAACACCTCGATGCGACCATCGGCATCGTTGGCCATCGAAAGCTTCTGGTAGGAAGTGGCGCCGGGCGGCGCGCCGATGTCCATCGGCGCGGTCCATTTGTCGATCGGGCCGATCTGGTTTGCGTCCTCGGTGATGAAGGACAGCTTGGTGGTACCAGACGGCTGCGCGATCACCGCCACCCGACCGTCCTTGGTCAGGCCGGCGGTCATGATCACCCAGGCTCCTGGAGCGATGATCGACCAGGCCGCCGGCCATGCGCCGTTCGGCGCATCTTGAGCCTTCTGGATCAGGCGCCCGGCCGCGGAATCGATGCCCACCACCATCAGCCGCGACAGCTCGAAGAACGCCGCGCCGGCCGGCATGTGCTGATAGGCGGGCGGGACGCTGGGCCGGCCGCCGCCTGCCCTGGCTTTGGAAGCCGCTCTCGGCGCTGCCGGCATCTTCGCGGCGGGGGCTTTCGACTTTGGTTCTGCTTTCTTGGCCATGGTCTTGGTCCTGCCCTGTTGGTTCGGAATTCAGGTTCTCGGTGGGAAAACGCCTTCCAGCGCGATGCAGAAATAGAAAGTCAGATAGGGCATCAAATTGTTGTGCGGCTGATCGCCGCCGGCCGGCGCGAGTGCTTCCGGTGCAAGCTGGGCATTCACGGCGGGGTTTGAGCCGAGATACATCTGGTTGCCCGCCGCAAGGAAATTCCCTTGCGGGGTCTTGAAGCTACCATCATCCTCGGATCCCAGCATGGTATGCGAATGGGACGGCATCTCGCTTTCGAGCAATGTCGTGGTTTCCGAGCCGCCGGTCTCACCGAGGTCGTGCAAGGATAGGCCAGGGCCTTGTCCCGGGTGCATTGGCGCGCGGCCCTGGAGGTCGGGCAAGGCGAAATTGGACTTGCCGTTGCCGCCATAGGTGGTGCCAAGCAGGGAAAACAGCGCGGTGTTCTGTGACAGCGGCAGAAGTTGGCCATCGCACCAGGCCCATCCCTTGGGTGCGAAATTGAACGGGAAGATACGGATTTCGGCGACGAATGGATCGGCCATGACGTCCTCTCAAGTCTGGGACGGGAAAATCCCGAACAGTGAAATGATGAAATTGACGCAGAGATAGGGTTGAAAATTATCATGGGGCTGGCTGCCGCCCGCCCCCGCAATGGCATTCGCCGCCATGGGCGACGCGTTGTCAGCCAAATTGTAGTAGGTCTGAGCCTGCGTATTGGCCAATACCGAACTGCCCGGCAGCTGGGACGTTGCTGTCGCCACAGATCCCAGCAGCGGATGCGAATGCGCCGGAATCTGGGAGACCGTCAGCGCAACCCCCTCGGCGCCACCGGTCTCGGCCAGAATGAGACCATTGCCCTGATGGACAGGCAGGCGCCCGCGCAAATCGGGCAAGGCGAACGTACTCTGGCCGTCGCCACCATAAGTGGTGCCTATCAATTGGAACAAAGTCTCGTTCTCCGAGATCGGCAGCAGCTGTCCTTCGCAGAAGTACCAGCCGGCCGGCGCGAAATTACCGGCAAACATGCGGATTTCACCAACATAAGGCTGTGCCATGGTGCGTCTCCGTCAATTCGGCGAGGGGAAAATGCCCTGCAGGGCGATGCAGAAACTCAGCGTCAGGTAAGGTTGCATGTTGGTGTGCGGTTGAGTCCCGCCGATGTTGGAGACGGCAGCCGGCGCCATGGCGATGAGTTGGGTGGCTATGCCATAGGTATTGGCGGGCGCCTTGGCGAGTATCGCTCCATTCGGATTGGCGACCCCTCCGGGATTGCTGTTGGCATTGACCATGTGCGTGTGCTGGGGCAGTTCCGCTACCGAGAGCGTATGGCTCGGCTCACCGCCCCGTTCGCCCAGCGTGTGGCCGCTGCCGACATGCATCGGCATGCGCGCCCGCAAGTCCGGCAAGGCGAAATTCACGCGACCGTCACCACCAAAGGTGGTGCCAAGCAGCGAGAACAGCGCCTGGTTCTGGTTGATGGGCAAAAGCTGACCATTGCACAACGCCCACCCCTTGGGTGCGAACACGAAAGACATCATACGGATTTCCGATAAAAACGGTTCAGCCATGCTGCCCCCCTTGCCTTGCCTGAAACCACTATTCGGCAGACGACACTGTGATGTGACGCGAGCCGTCTCTCAGAAACCGCCGGTCGGCAGAGTCGGCAGCGCGACCGAACCGATAGTTCCGAACGAGCCGCCTGTTGTGACCGTATCACCGTTGTTGTTGGTACTTACCGCGGCGATGCCGCCTTGAATGTTGAACGTTCCGTTCAACTGCCTAAGCCGGATTTCGCCGAGCGCCGCTCCGCCCAGTGTGGTGTTGTTGCCCGATATGTTGAAGTTAAGCGTCTCGCCGTCCCCGGCGCTGCTGTTCACCACATCGAGAACGTGACCGGTCGCGCTGTTGTTAACAAATACGTTGTTGAGAATCGTGGCATTCAGAACGGCAGTCGTTCCGGACGCCGCCGTCCCACCAATGTTGGTTATGTCCAGAGTACCGCCTGTAGCGGCACTGTCGTTGTTTACGGCAATATTGCCCTGAATCAGCAAATTATTGACCATGTCGGCGCCACTCGTAAATGAGTCGAAATTCGTTTCGAACTCGATGGCCGAGCTGCTGTCGGTATTGCCCTCCGTGCCCACCGGCGAGGTGTCGCCGAGATGATTGTTCTGGATTGTCCAATTGGCATCGGTCACGCTGCCGCCGCCAACCGAGACAATGGAAACGTGGACGGCTTGCTTGGAGACGTTGTTGATGGTGTTATCGGATATCGCAACGGCGATCTTTCCGAGATCGTGCGAGTCCGCCTCGACTTGGACGTCGATGGCGCGGCGGCCATTAACGAAGCCGGCGTCGTTGTTGATGGTGTTGTTGCGGATAGAGCCGTTGATCTGCCCACCATCCGGGGTTGAGGCATCGCCACCGGCGGCGTCAACCTGAACGACGCCGGCCAAGGTCGTCAATCTTGCCAGGTTGTGGAAGGTGTTGCCGTCCGCAACGGTCGGCCCGCCAATTGTGAAATTGAGAATGCCGTTGGCGGAATTGCTGAGATAGAGGGTGTTATTGCCGTCGCCGCCGGTGTTGTCAGCATCGTGGAAATTGTTCTTCTGCACGATAGCGTTGACGATGCCGGACCCCTGGTTGCTGATCTGCACAGCGTCCTGATCGATCAGCGTGAATTCGCTGCTGGTCACGTTCACCGTGCCTGAAGTCGTCCCGAACAGGTTGGCAAGGAAGCCGTCCGCGCCCGTAGCCGAAGTGGTGAACAGTGCATGGTCGACAGTGAACGAGGTGAAATTCGTGTTGGTGTTGTAGAGCAGCACGCCGTTCGATTGCGACGACTGCCAGCCGGAAACCTTTGAGTTGTTATCGAAGGCGTTGGTGCCGGTGATGTTCTGGGCGAACCAGCCATTGCCGCCGCCAAAGCCTGCCGGATTGCCGCTCGATCCATCGGATGCCGGATTGGATGCGCCCGGGCTGGTGATGTTAACGGCGGACAGTTTGATGTTGCCGCCACCAATGCTCTGCACACCATCTAGGCCGGCATTGGCGATGTTCATCTGGTGCAGATTGACGTTGAATGCATTGGTCAGCACCACGCCGTCACCGGTGGTGTTCAGGATTGTGCCGCCGGTGCCGTTTAGCACGAGCAGGCCGCCTGACGTGGCGCCATCGCCGGTCACCGTCAATCCACCCGAGCCCGTGTTGTTGAGCACGACGCCGTTGACGGCACCGTTGGCCGAAATGCTCCGGAAGGTCAGCCCGCTCGCGCCGATCGTCGTGTTGGCGACGTTGAGCGCCGTGCCCGTTGTGGACGTGATCGTGTTGCCGGTGCCCTGCACCGCCACCGTGCCGCCACCCGTGGCGTTGAAGCCAGCGCCGCTGGTTGTGGTGATGGCCAACCCACCGCCGGCAAAGTCGATCGTCGCGCCGGTGTTGTCGGTCAGACTGACGCCTGCGACCGTCGTCGAACTGATCGACTTCGACGTACCCGAGAAGGTGATGGTGCCGGCGGCGTTGTCGTCCAGCAGGATACCGGTCTGGGCGGCCACGTTGTGCGCGATGCTGCCAGACAGGGTGATGTCCTGCGCGCCCGCCGCGCGGTCCTGGATGTCGACCCCCTCGCCCGAACCGCTGGTGATGGTGCCAGCATAGGTGAAGCCCGCCGTGCCGCCGCTGTTGGCGGTGCCGAGACCATCGCCGATACGGATTACGGCGCCGTTGATGCCTGTCGCGCCGCCGCCGAGTAGCGCGCCGGTACCCAGGTCGATCGCCCCGCCGGTGACGGTATCCAGGATGACGGCATTGGTGCCGAGGGCCAGCGTCTTGTTGGTCGTGGCGAAATTCACGCCGCCGCCGGCGACGACGACGGTGTCGAGGTTTATGGCGACGCCGCTCGTCGTGGTGATGGAATTGCCGGCGCCCGTCACGGAGACCGTACCGCCACTAACGGCGTTGAAGCCGGTGCCGTTGGTGGTGTTGATCGCCAGCCCGCCATTGGTGAAGTTGATCGCCGTTCCGCCATTGTTGGTCAGACTGACAGCATTGTTGCCGCCTGTGGTCAGCGTCTTTGTCGCACCGCCGAAAGTGATCGTGCCAGCCCCATTGCTGGTGGCGAGGATGCCCAGGCCATTGTCGGTCCGGGTGATCGTGCTGGCAGCGTCGAAAGTGACCGAACCGCTATTCATGCCTTGGATGTTGACGACATTGCCGCCAGGGTTGGTGATGTCGACATTGTTCAGGTTGACGACGGCGCTGACGTCGTTGTTGGGCGGCAGGCCTTGATCGCCATCGATAACGAAGGCGTGGTTCGTCGCCCCGACCGCGGTCTGGATGGCGACATTGTTGAAGGTGAAGGTGCCGGTCGCGTTGTTCAAAGCGTCACCGAGGATGGTGATGCCGCGCGCTCCGGTCAGGCTCGCATTGTTGACGGTGACGTTACCCGCCGCACCGTCGATCAGGATGCCGGTGCCGGTAGTGGCCGAGTTGTTGAGGCCGTTCGCCACCGCTGTGGTGAAATTGACCGCGCCGCCGGTCGTGTTGGCGATGGCGATCATGCGCTGGCCGGCGGTGGCCTGGGTGATGGTGCCGGCATAGGTGACGGTGGCGCTGCCGCCGCTGACATCGAACGATGTGCCCGTCGCGCCTGTCAGCGTGCCCGAGCCGAGGGCGACGGTGCCGGTCACGTTGGTCAGGTTGACATTATTGACGCCGCCGCTCGAATTGGTCGAAGTGAACGTGACCCCGGCAGCAACACCGTTCACCGCGACGGCCTCTGCAGCAGTGGAACTCACGGTTCCGGTGGTGACGTTGACTGTGCCACCATTGCTGGCGCTGAAGCCGGTCGTGCCGTTGGTGGCGATGGCGAGGTTGGAGAAGCTGACCGTAGAGGCGGTGGCATTGTTGTCGATCGAAACGGCGGTGCCGGTCAGCACCAAGCTGCTGCCGAAATCAACGCCGCCGGTGAAGCTGACCGTGTTGGCGGCCGTCGCGCCGGAAACGCTGATGCCGCTCGCCGCGCCATTCGCCACGACCGCGCCGGCAAAGGCGAAGCTGCCGCCACTGCGGTTCGCGATGGTGACCGCCGTGCCACCCGACGTGCTGGCAACGAAGCTCGCCGCATCGAACGCGATGGCAGCGTTGCCGCCGGTAACCTTGATGCCGCCGCCGGCGCCGCCCGTGACATCGACATTGGCGCCGGTGATCGTGCCTTGCGGGCCGGTCCCCCCGCCGAAGACGATGCCGGTGCCGGTCGACGCCGTGGTGACGTTGAGGTTGGCCAGCGTCGTGGTGCCGGTCGTGTTGCGGATATCGAAGGCGATCCCGGTAGCGCCGGTGCTGCTGACATTGGTGATGGTGGTGTTGAGCGCGTTGACGATGACGTCGGTGGCGTTGCCGGCGAATGTCACATGGTCGATCGCCGTGCTGGTCGACGGCGTGATCTCGACGCCGGCGGTGGCGAAGTTCCGGATCGTCATGTGGCTGATGATGTTGCCGGAAGCGCCGCCGCCATTGTCCTTGATGCCCCGCGCCGCGCCTGCGGGGCTGCCGTCGAGGGTGAAGCCGTCGATGAAGTTGCCGCTGGCGCCGAGCGTGATGGCATTGCTGCCGGCACTCGTCGTCAGCGTGGCGGCGCCATCGGCCGTGGCGTCGACGATCGAGATGTTGTTGTTGGCAAGCTGGATGGTGGATGGCACCGTCATCGCCAGATTGATGTTGCCATTGCCAAAGCCGCGCACCTGCTCGCCGGTGGCCAGCACCAGCGTGTCGTTCGCATTGCTGCCGGCCGCGGTGATGGTCCCGCCGTCGTTGACCAGCACCAGGACATCGCTCGTTACCGCCGCCGCTTCCGCCGTGGAAAGCGTCGCAAGATTGTTCTGATCGCGGCCGGTTCCGTCGCCGGTCGCGCTGGCGCCGACGAAATAGATCTTGCCGACGCCGAAGCCGAGGCCGGGGCTGGCGGCAAAGTTGACATCCTGGAAGTTATAGGTGCCCAGCGTCGGCGCGCTGGAGGCGTCGATGCCGACAGTGGCGCCGATGGTCGAACTCTGGTCGATCGCCGATTCGCCGTCGCCATAGGTGAAGGCAAGGTTGGTGGCGCTGTTCAGGTACACGCCGGTGTTGACGCCGGAGATGCTCGAGCTGGCGCCGCCGACAACGGCGTCGCCGAGGCGCACGATCTGGCCACCCGTGGCGCCGCGCAGGTCGATGCCGATTGTGTTGCCGGCTGCCGCCGCGCCGACGTCGAAATCATCGGCTGTGATCGGTGCGTTGATGATCGAGCTGTTGAGGTCAAAACCAACGGCCAACGGGCCGCTCAATCCGATGTTCAGGCTGTCGAAGCTTAGCGCCGCGCCGAGCGTGCCGGTGACATCCACGCCGGCCAGGGTGATGCCGTTCAGGTTGGCCGTGCCGAGAGCGACGGCGCCGCCGCCGGACGATGAGACGTTGGTCAGCAAAATGCCGATTGCCGCGGCGGTGGTGGACACCGAGGAGAAGCTCAGCCCCGCGGACCCGACTGTCACGCCGTTGAGATTCAATGCGGTGCCGCTGGTCGTCCCCAGCACGTTGCCCGTGCCGCTCACACTGACGGTGCCGCCACCGCTGGCGCTGAAGCCGTAGCCGCTGGTGGTGCCGATAGCCAGGCCGCCGGTGAAGTCGACAGTGCCGTTCGAATTGCCAGCCAGGTCAACGGCGTCGGTCGTGTCGGAGTTGATCTGCTTGCTGAGGCCGGAGAAGGCGACATTTGCCGCGGTGCCGTTGTTGATGTTGGCCACGACGATATTGCCGCCGCCGGCAGCGTTCGTATCGGTCAGATTGCCCGAGAGCGTTACCGAGCCGCCGGTCAGTTCCTGGATCGAGACGGCTGCACCCAATCCGGCGCTGACGATGGTGCCGGCGTAGGAGATATCAGCGTTGCCGCCGCTGAGATCGGTGCCCGAACCGACATTGAAGGCGGCGCCGGCGCCCAAGTTGTTCAGCGTGCCGGCACCAAGGTTCAGCGTGCCGGTCAGATTCTGCAGATTGATGCCGTGGCCGGCGCCGAAGGAGGCGCTGGTCGAGGTCAAGGTGCCGTTGACGTTTGCCGAAGTGATGTCGACGGCCTCGCCGGCCTGCGCGGTGATGGTCTTTATGCCGCCACCCGTGAAGCTCAGGCTCGTATTGGCGGGCGTGGCGCCACCGACGGCACGCAAACCGGTGCCGGTGCCGGTGGTGATCGCCAGTGTGCCGTCGAAGGTGGCTGACGTGACGCCGGTTGCGTTCTCGATGTTGACGCCGCGGCCGAACGACTGGGAATTGTCGATCGTCGTGTTGCCGAACATGTAGGTGCCGGCCGAGTTGAGGATTTCGATGCCGGCGCCGTTGGAAGTTGTCACGTTGACCGCGTCGAGATCGACCGCGCCGCCGCTGGCGCCGCTGACCAGCACGCCCTGTGTGCCCGCGTTGGTCGAAGTGACACTGTCGAAATGGACACCGCCAGCGCCGAGTGTGCCCTGCAGCGACAATGCCGTCTGGCCGGTCCCGTCGATCGTCGTCGTGCCGGCATCGGCAACGGTCAGGCTGTTCAGCCCGGCAAGGCTGAGGCCGGTGGCGGTCGATGCCGCGATGGCGAGGCCGCCGTCGAAATTGACCGCCGCCGCCCCGCTACCGCTCGAAATCGCCACGCCGCCGCCATTGATGGTGACCTGGTCGGTGAAAGTCACCGAACCGCCGGTGCGGTTGGCGATATTGATGCCGCCGCCGGTCAGCGTGCCTGCCGGTCCGGCGTTGGGCAGGAAGCCGCGCGAGACCGAGATGGTGCCGGTGCCGCCATTCACGTCGAGCAGGGTACCGGCGACGTTGATGTTGTTGTTGATGACCGACAGATTGCCATCAAGGCCGGCAACCTGGACGGCCCTCTGGCCCACCGAGACATTGCTGATCGTCACGCCTTCGATGGTGATGCCGCTGGCATTGCTGAAGCCGACCGCGCCCTGGTCGATGAGGAAGGCAGCGCCGGTGGCGCCGCTGAAGTCGAAGGCGGTGTTACGCACGGCATTGTCGCCGAGCAGCTCCATGAGATTGGCCGTGCCGCTGACCACGGCCTCGTCGCCGGTGATATTGCCCCCGGTGGCGCCGAGATTACCCTGGACATTGGCCGGCTGGATCGTGCCGGTCGAAACGACGCTGCTATTGCCGAAGCCGGCAATGGTCTGTCCTGAGTCGAGCGTGAAGGCGGTGGCGCCGAGATCGATCGTGCCGACGAAGACGAAGTTCTGCGCGCCGGTCAGCGCATCGGCTGCGGCGAGCGAGATGGAGTTGACGCCCGTGCTGAGATTGCCCGTCGTGCCGGCCGCGATGAAGCCGCCCGATTGCGAAACCAGGGTGACCGAACCGGGCGCCGTGGCCAGATTGGCGCTGCCGGTGAAGGACACGTCGTCGAAATCATAGCTGCCCTTCGTCGGATCGAGCCCGACAGTGTTGACGGTGTAGCCGCCGGATGCCGCGATGATGAAGGATTCCAGCCCGTCGGTCGAATCGCCGTCGCCGAAGGTGAAGGTGGCGTTGGCAGTGGTCGCGGTGCTGAGGCCCGACGACAGGTCGACGCCGATGCCGACATTGTCGATCTTGGAACCTTGCAGGAAGGTGATAGTCTTATTGCCCATCGTCGACGACAGGTCGATACCGCGTGAGGTCAAGTCGCCGGTGCCGGTGATCGTGGTCAGGCCGAAACCGGCGGTCGTGGACGATCCGCTGAAGTCGATGCCGGTCTGGTTGGTGCCGACATTGTTGATGGTCGTGGGGCCGAACAGGACGTTGGCATTGGTGCCGCTGAATTTGATGCCGGCCGTGTTGGCGGACGCGCCCAGCGTCACGGTGGTCACGCCCGAGAACGTCACCGGGCCGGCATTGTTGCTGATGTTTATGCCATCGCCGCCGGCGGTAGTGAGGTCGAGCCCGCCGGTAAAATTGATTGCGCTGCCATTGCCGCTCAAGTCGATCGCGTTGGCCGCACCGGTGCTCGCGGTGATCTTGCCGGCGAAAGTGGCGCTGCCGCCGGTCAGGCCAGAGATCTTGACTGCGTTGGCCGCCGTCGCCTGGTTGATCGTACCGTTATAGGTGACGTTGGGCGTCGCGACGTTGATGTTGAAGGCTACATCGCCCGTGTTGGTGATGGAACTCGCGGCCCCGAAAGTCAGCGTGCCGCTCGAGCCGGTCCAGATAGCGACGCCCCCGCCGCCGCCACTGATGTCGAGGTCGTCGAAGGTGGCCGTGCCGTCGAAATCATTGGCGAACAGCCCGACATTGGCGGCATTGGCGATCGTCGTGCTGCCGGTGAAATTGACCGTCGCGCTCGAATTGGCTAGCGCGATGCCGGTTTGGCTTGCGTTCTGGATGTCAAGATCGTCGACGGAGACCGTGCCCGTCACGCTATTGAGGAAAAGACCTATCCCGGCACTGCTGACCGTCACGCCGTTGATCGTTGCGCCGTTAGCGCCCAATCCGTAGATGGCAAAGCCGGAGCTGCTGACGGTGAGGTTCTCGACGACGTTGCCGTTGGCCAGGTCGATGGTCTTGCCGGCCGCATTGTTGAGCGTCGCACCGCCATTGCCGAAGGGGTCGTCCTGCACCTGCGTGCCGCTGATGACATTCTTACCGGTGACATTGGCGGGCGGCGAGCCAAGGCTGACGGAAGCGCCATTGGCAAAGGACACGATCGATTGGCCGTCGGCCAGCGTAAAGCCGTCGGCATCGGTGTCGATGTTTCCGGCCCCGTTGTTGACCAGAACGAAGATGGTGTTGGCCGGGGCCGCCAGCGCGTCGGCCGTGGTGGCGTTGATCAGGTCGTTGACGCTGGAGCCATCGCCGAGGCCCGTGTTGGCGGCGCCGACGTAGATGACATTGGCGATGTCGAACAGCTGCGGGCCGTTCAACGCCGTGGTGTTGAAGGCATAGGTGCCGCTGCCCGGCGACAGGCCGCGCATGTCGAGCGACGCCGTCGTGCCTGATATGGAGCTGGTGCCAGGCCCGGCGCCGAACGAAAACGCCGTGTTGGCGGTGGTTCCGGCCAAGCCGTTGGTGCCCAGCTGGACGCCGGTGTCGACGCCGGAGATGACGCCGCTGCCGATGGTCACCGAGCCGCCATTGGTGCCGGACAGGTCGATGCCAAGCGAGGTGCCGCCGGAGGTGCCGGAAACGTCAAGCGTGGCGGCGGTGAAGGTCGAGGTGCTGCCCGACATGTCGAGCGCGGTGGAGCAGTTGCACAGGCCGGTGATATCGATGTCGCCGAAGCTGATAGTGCCGTTGCTGCCGACGACGTCGATGCCGTTTCCGAGCGGCTGGTCGATGGTGACCGCGCCGCCGAACGAAACGGCGCCGGTGTTGTCTTCCAGCCAGATACCGTCTCCGGGATCGGTCATGCTGACCGGGCCGCTGAAGGTGATCGCGCCGGCGTTGCCGGTGGCGAGGATGCCCTCGCTGTCGATATGGGTCAGGGTCACCGGCCCGCCGAAAGCGACCGCGCCACCGGAATTCTGGACGAAGATGCCGACGCCGCCCGGGGCGGTGATGTCCGAGATGTCGACGGCTCCGAACGTGAAATCGGCGGTGCTGTCGAAGATCCCGATGCCGCCGAGGATGGTGTTGCTGACAGTCGTTGCGCCGGAAACGGCGAGATTTCCCGACACGCCTGCAAACATCGCACCGAACCCGCCGCCGTCCTGCGTCAAGCTGGTCAGCGTCACGTCGATATTGCCGCCGAGCAAGACGACGCCGGCCGCGCCATTGCCGGAGATCGTGCCGTCGGTGGTGCTGAATGTGCCGGTGGTGGAGAGGACGTTGACGTCGAAGCCGGAATTGCCGGACGCGTTCAGCGTCTGGAATGCGTATGTCCCGTCGCCGACGATGAACAGACCGTTGTCGCCGTTGTCCGACAGCATCGTCGTGCCGTTGAATGCATATGTGCCGTCGCCCTGGATCGACAGGCCCGCATCGGTGTTGCCGCTTGAGCTCAAATTGGCAGCAGTGACGCCGTTGGTGCCGTCGAACACCACGCCGTTTAGACCAGCCCCCGAAACGGACACGCCTGAAATTGTGACATTGCTGACGCCGCTGCCGTAGATGCCATTGGCGCTGCCGCCGGAGACGTTGAAGTCCAGCAGCGAGCTGTTGTCGGCCAGCGTCACGACATCGCCGGCACCGGAATTGGTCAGCGTCGCCGCGCCGCCGGCATCCGAGATGGCGCCGGTATGGGTGACATTGTCGCCGGTCACATTGACCGGGATGCCGCCGAGCGAGAAGGTCCGCCCGTTGCCGAACGAGGCAAGCGTCTGACCGGCGCCGAGCGAGAAGCCGTTCGTGTCGTCGATGGCCGTGCCGCGATTGACCAGCACGAAGATCGCGTTGGCGTCGGTGTTGGCGTCGGCGGTCGCGATCGAGGCCAGGTCCAACAGCGAGGAGCCGGTGCCCGTGCCGGTCGCCGAGGCGCCTACGAAGATGACGTTCTGCTGATCGAACAGCTGTGCGCCGCTGAACGTGGTCGAGCCGAACGCATAGTGGCCGAGCGTCTGGTTCAGGCCGCGCGCGTCGAGCGAAGCGGTGATACCGGCGATGGAGCCGCCGCCGAAGGTGAACTCGGCATTGGCCGAATTGGCCAGCGACCCCGATATGCCGAAGCGCACGCCGGTGTCGACACCGGCGATCGAGCCGCCATTGGTGATGATGATCGTCGCCCCGCCCGCACTCGGCGACGCAAGGTCGATGCCGATCGACCCGACCGCGCCGGGGCCGGTGATGTTGAGCGACTGCGCGGTGAAATTGGTCTTGGATCCGGAGAAGTCGAGGCCGGCTTGGCCGACTCCCAGGCCGGAAATGACGATGTTGCCGGCGACCACCGCCGCATTGGCACCGGCAAACGACATGCCGTCGCCGCCGGGTGCCGAGATGGCGACGTCGCCGAAGCGGATCGCCGCCGGCGAATCCGAGATGGCGATCGCCGGTCCGGCCGTGTTCGAGATCGTCGTCTTGCCATTGACGGTGAAGCTGCCCGAAACATTCTCGAGCACGACACCCGACGTGCCGCCGTTCTGGTCGATCGAATCCAGCACCACATGCGCGGTGATCGGGTCGATGAAGACGCCGATCCCGCCATTGCCCGAGATGGCACCGCCAGTGGTGGTGAACGTGCCGCCGCTGCCCTGAGCGGTTATGCCGCGGTCGGCATTGTCCTGCGCGTTGATGATGGCGAAGGTGTAGGTGCCCTTGCCGGTGATATCGAGGCCGTCGTCGAGATTGCCCTGCAGCAATGTCGTGCCGGTAAAATTGTAGGTGCCGTCGCCTTCGATGTGCAGGCCGTCGAGGCCGTTGCCGGTCGCGGTGAAATTGGAACCGGTGATGCCGGTCGAGCTGCCCGTGAAGTCGGCGCCGTTGCCGCCCGCGCCAGTGACCGTGACATTGGTCACCGTCGCGCCGGTGATGTTGTCGCCCAGGATGCCATCGCCGCCGCCGGTGATGGTGATGCCGTTGAGCGTGTTGCCATTGCCCAGCGTTATGACCGGGTTGGCGACGTTGGTGCCCTGGATCGTGCCGTCGCTGCCGCCCAGGTTGAAGGTGCTGGTGCCGCCGCCAAAAAGCTTGGCGGTGACGCTTTCGCCGCCGCCGATGACGGTCTGGCCATCGGCGAGCGTCACACCGTCGGTTGTCAAATTGCCGTTGCCGCCGAGCGCTACCACAAACCCGCCGCCGCCGGCCTTGGTGACGGCATCGTCCAATGTTGTCGGATCGGCTTGGGTGCCTGCGCCCGCCAAGCCGCCATCGGCAAAGTAGAATTTTCCGAAGGCCGCATTGGAGGCGGCGTTGATGGCGACGCGCGTCGTCGATCCGCCGTTCAGTTCCTGCGACTGGATCCTGACGCCGATATCGCCGCGCACCCGCTCGTTGACGCGTTTGCGCAGCCCCTCACTGACCGGATAGACCGGCTCCGGCCCGCTGTCGGCCCCGCTGTCGGCCCCGTCGTCGGCATTGTCCGAACCGTGGCCTGGATTGAACGGGATGTTCAGCCGCACACTGCCGGCGAACTGGGTGTCGTCGCGATTGTCGTTGCGGACCTCGCCGGCGAGCACCAGTTCGGTGCCGCTGCCGAAGACATCGCCGATCGTGTATTCGAACCCCGCCTTGGCGCCGGTGACGCTGTGGTCGTTGTCGTGCGGATCCTCGAAACGATAGCCGCCGATGTCCAGCCGCAGCGAATGCTTGTCGGGTAGGTTGACCGGCACCTGCGCGCCGATCTCGCCTTCGATACCCCATGCCGCGTAGTCGCGATGGTCGAAGACCGAAATCTGCTCCAACAGCTGGTTGCCGACCATTGACAGCGTCGAACTCGACGAGTGATCGGTGTGGTCGCCCTTGATTGGCAGATAGACGTTCACATGCGCGTCGAAATGCGGCGTGATGGCCTCGGCGCCCAGCGTGGCTGATGTGAACTGGTGGGAGTTATAGTTCTCGACGTTGAGATAGGCGTAGCCGCCGATCATCAGGTCAGGGTTGACGATGCGGCGAATGCCGAGGCCGACATCCTGGCCGAAACTGTCCTTGAAATCATGCTTGGCCCGGACATCCAGGAACAGCACTGATTCGGCCGTCTGCTTGAGCGGGATGAAGCCTTCGAGCGCGGCGTTGCCGCCATTGTTGTCGGCGCCGATGATGGCGCGGATCTGCGGCTGCCACAGCCCGTTCGGGTCGCCATGGGCGGCCATGCCGGAAAGGCCGATCGCCAATGTCGTAAGCGCCGTCGTCTTCCACAGATACCTTGCAATTCGTGAACTGCGATAGCCGGCGCGCACGTGGAAATCCTCCCCATGCGCCGCCGCCCCACCAACTTGCCGAGAATTCTCGGTAGTTCCCATCCCTGGCGAGTCCTTCCGGGACTACACGTGCCCCGTGTAAATTCTTACTCGAATTCTATTGTATAGCGAGTCTCTGGCCCTTCAATTTCTAGAAGTTTCCTGCAAAGTCGCGTGGTGTGCCCGAAAGGTCACAGTATCTTAGTCGGCTTTCTTGTCTCCGGCCCAGCTTTCGGAACCGTCCCGACTGTTGTATCAAGCCCTACCGAGGCGAATACCTGGTGGGGCGAGGAAACATGCAAGGCATCCGACAAAAGATCATGGTATTTATTTTAGCGCAAGCTAATCTACTTGGCGTGGCGGCGGGATGCGGCGCCCTGTGGCTGGCCTTGGCGGCAGCGGGACCGGCCCTTGCCGAAGACGCCAAGCCGGCCCAGCCGAAACCTTCCGATGCCAATCCGTGGGCGGTGAACTGCTCCAGCGGCTCTGCGAACGCCGAGCTTCAATGCCAGGTGTCGCAGAACCTGACCGAAGCCAAGACCGGACAGCGCGTGCTGACCGTGACCGTGCGCCGCGACAGCGGCAACGGTGGCCTCGCCATGCTGCTTGCCTTGCCGCACGGGCTGTTCCTGCCGTCCGGCGCCTCCTTCCAGATCGACCAGGCCCAGAAGACGATCCTCGCGATCCAGACCAGCGACCAGAACGGCGCCTATGCCGCCACGCCGCTGTCGGCGGACCTCGTCAAGGCCATGAAGTCCGGCACAAATCTGAACATCGGCATGGAATCGGTCACTCGCAAGCCGGTCACCATTCCGGTGTCGCTGGCCGGCTTCACGGCCGCCGTCGCCAAGCTGGAATCGATCAAGTAATTGGGCTGTCCGCTGACGGCCGGTTGGTTGCCGGCAGAAACGGGCATTCGAGCTCTGCGTCGACGTCGGCTTGGCACGCAGCCCGAGCCGTGAACACGCGCCATTTTTGCCTACTGAACGACGACAGAGGCCAACTTTTGGGCTTTCAGCAAACCCGAACGTCCCTTGCGCCAGGTACCAGGTGGAATGCCGACGAACTTTTTGAAGGCGCGATTGAACGCGGCCTCCGACTCGTAGCCGACCTCAGCTCCCACCTGCGCGATGCTGACATCGGGCCGTTCGAGCAGGCGTCCCGCCAGCTGCAGACGCCAGCGCGCAAGATACTGCATGGGCGAGACCTCGACGTAGTGGCTAAAGCGGCCCGCAAAAGCAGTGCGCGAGAGCCCTACGGCGCGGGCGAGACGGTCCAATGTCCATTCCTCCGTAGGGCGTGCGTGAATGAGTCGGAGCGCCTCGCCGACGTGCGGATCGCGAAGGCCGGACAGCCATCCACGCGAGTCCTCGGGCAGGGTCTCAAGATAGCCGCGGATGACCTCGACAAACATCAATTCGCTCAACTTGGCGAGAACCGTTTCGCCACCGGCGCGCCCGCTGCCACCCTCAGCCAACGCCTGGCGAAACAGGTCAGTAACCCAGCTGCTGCCGTCGGCAGGTTTGTGGGCGCACAGTATGGCCGGCAACGCGGCGAGCAGGGGATTGAAGGGACGCGCATCGCAGCCAAGGTACCCGCAAATAAACCGGGTCCGCTCGTCTCCACCACCGCCATGAATCACCGCGAACGGCAGGTTCTCGTCTACCGGCCGGTAGTACATTGCCATGTTGGCTTTGCCCCGCGTCCCCGGCGAGGAACTCATGACATTCGGGGCACCTCCGGGGAAGACGACGATATCGCCGGCGTTAACCCGTACCGGAGGCATAGAATCGTCTCCCAGCGCGGCCCAGCACGATCCAGACATCACTGCATGAAAGGAAATGACGTGCTCGGCCTCCGGCATGATGGCGGCGGCAATCTGGGCGGTACCCGGCGACTCTCCGACCCAGGGAGAACTGGCGTCGATGTCGAAATAGATCGCACCCGTCAGGCGAACGGCTCGGAGCACATCGGAAAGGACATCCATGCACTACACCTCCGGAAACGATCGACTACTCCCTGAATGACGAATTTTTCGGCCGGACATCCCGAACTATCCAGCAATACGGCCATATGAGCAAGCGCGCATATGCGCGATCCTACTCTGAACGATCGGGCAACAGAATTGGACGATGTGACATTTTCGCGAGCACCGGATGGGCTAGCGTCCATCGACCGGACCGACAGGTTTCGGTAGGGAGGAATGCCATGAACGACGAAGACATCACCAAATTCGCAGCAAGCCTGCGGGGCGAAGTCATCCGCACCGGCGACGCGAACTATGACGAGGCCCGCAAGCTCTACAACGGCATGATCGACAAGCGACCGTTGGTCATCGCCCGCTGCGTTGACGTCGCCGACGTGATCACAGCGGTGAATTTCGGTCGCGACAACAAGTTGCTGGTTGCGGTACGTGGCGGCGGCCATAACGGACCGGGGTTAGGGAGCTGCGACGACGGTCTGGTGATCGACCTGTCGGCGATGAAAGGCGTGCGCGTCGATCCGGACGTCTGTACGGCGCGGGTAGGCGCGGGCTGCACTCAGGGCGACGTCGACCACGCCACCCATGCCTTTGGGTTGGCTGTCCCGGCGGGCATCATCTCGACCACTGGGATCGCCGGACTGACGCTGAGTGGCGGCCACGGCTATCTGACGCGCAAATACGGTTTGACCATCGACAATCTGATCGAGGCCGATGTCGTGCTTGCCGACGGAAGCTTCGTCACTGCCAGCAAGGAACGGGACCCCAACCTGTTCTGGGCGCTGCGTGGCGGTGGCGGCAATTTCGGCGTCGTCACAAGTTTTGTGTTCCAGCTTCACCGGGTCAACATGGTCTTTGCGGGGCCGATCGCATTTGATCAACAACACGCCCGTACCATCATGCAGCGTTATCGCGAGTTCCTGCCGGACGCGCCCGAGGAACTCGGGATCTTCCTCGGGCTCAAGACGATCCTCTCGAGCGCGCCGTTTCCGGAAGAGTTTTGGGGCAAGCGGATGTGTCTCCTGATGTGTTGCTATAGCGGCCCGGAGGAAAAGGGTAGAGAGGCGCTGGCCCCGCTCATCGATGCGCTCCCTGCGCCTTGGTTCAATTGGATGGGAACGATGCCCTATCCCGCCGTGCAGAGCATGTTCGACGGGCTCTACCCGAAGGGGATGCAGTGGTATTGGCGGGGCGATTTCGTCAAGACACTGTCTGACGCGGCGATTGACGCTCATCTCAAGCAGGCGGCGAAGACGCCGAGCGAGCTATCGCTCATGCATCTCTATCCGATCGATGGCGCCGTTCATCGAATCGGCAAAGACGAGACAGCTTGGAATTGCCGTGATGCGACCTGGTCGATGGTTATCGCAGGGATCGATCCGGACCCACAGAAAGCGGGGCCGGTGACGCGCTGGACCAAGGCCTATTGGGAGGCGGTGCATCCGTTCGATCTGGGTGGCGCCTACCTGAACTTCATGATGGATGACGAGGGCGATGCAAGGCTCAAGGCTGCTTATGGAGACAACTACGAGCGCCTGGCTACGCTGAAGAAGACATACGACCCGAACAACCTCTTCCGGGTGAACCAAAACATCCGGCCGGCTGCCTGACGGGCGGCCGCTCGTCAGGCGGACCGGCGTCACATCCTGAGTGACCCCCGGTAATATGAGGAGTATCTTATGTATGCGGCGCGTTCCAGATCCTAGGGCAGCAGCCAACTCCAAAGAGCGGGAGCTGTGCTCGTTGCGAACTCGCCGGCAAAATCTGCGCTCGCTAAGGAGGAGGAAATGCGCATCCATTCAAGCCCTGTGTTTTTGGCAGCTATTGCCGCCGCTTGGGCATTCCCCGCACCTGCGGCTGACAAAAGCGATGAGCAGTTGATTGAGAATGCGATTACGGCAGCACCGGAGGCTGTCGGCAAAAACGCCGCCGTCGTGAACTGGGAGATGAAGACGTTGAGGAAGGGCACGAACGGCTTCACTTGCATCCCGGACGACCCTGGAACTCCCGCCGATGACCCGATGTGCACAGATGAGAACGGGATGGCGTGGATGCACGCGATCATGTCAAAGAGCGAGCCACCGAAAGGCAAGGTCGCTTTTGCCTACATGCTGAAGGGCGGCGATGCAGCCAGCAATACCGACCCCTTTGCAACCAAGCCGGCGGAAGGGGCCGAATGGCTATATGACGGTCCCCATGTCATGATCATGAACGCACCGGAAATCATGGCGTTATATCCCCACGAACCAAACCAGACACAGCCATATGTCATGTTCCCCGACACGCCCTACGCACACCTGATGATTCCAGTGAAGTAGTCCAAGCAAGACCTGCCGCTTAACGCAGTGGCAGGTCACCCTCGTGGACGGGAGGTTTGGGTTTTCAAGCTCGCGGCCATGACGTTAGCAGCCGTGCTTATTGCAGGCGCTGCGCTGGCGCACAAAGAGGCGACGGGTACCATCGCCGAGCGCATGACGGCGATGAAAAACATGGGCCGCGAGCTGAAGGCAGGCGAGAGGTCCTGAGCAGCCGTCGCAGGTTCCGGCGATCGCCGCTCTGTAATTTGTGCTCTGTCATACTTTTGATAGTATGCCCTGTCAGCGAGGGTGACATGTCGCATAAGAGCCGAGTTGATGTTCCGAAGGCGGGGACTGGCTCGCGCCTTCCGATCGGCAGGGGGTTGATGGACGACGGCGTCGAGTCCCGTCACGAGCGGCGCGTATTAACCGCCCTTTGCTACGATCTTGTAGGCTCCACCGAGTTGCTCGGCCTGCTCGGCATCGAAGATTTTGAGGAACTTATCTTGGCGTTTCAAATGGCCGCCAAGAAAGCAATCGTATCGTGCTCCGGAACCGTGAGGGTCGAGGTCGGCGACGGCGGCGTCGCCGTGTTCCCAGTCGATCTGGGTGCGAAGGATGCGGCGTCGCTGACAATCAGCGCCGGACTTGAGATCGTCAGGGCGTGCAAGCTCCTTGCCGCGGAAAAAGGGAGGAGCGACCTGCATGTAAGGGTCGGCGTGGCGACCTCGATGACGCTAATCCTGAAGGGCGACACCGCTGTAGGGCAAGACACGGTAACCGGCCCTGCATTCGCGCTGGCAACCAGGCTGCAGGCAATCGCCCGGCCAGATACCGTCGTCGTGTGCAACGAGACGCGCAATCTGACACGGCGCTCACACGTATTTAGCTTCTGCGGTTCTCACGTCATCAAAGGCTTCGCGCACCCCGAGCAGGTCTGGCAGGCGCTGAGCCACAAACGGGGGGTAGACCGTTTCTTCGCGTTCGGACGCCTCACCAGCCCCTTGATCGACCGCACGGACGAGGCCGAGCTGATACATGAATGTTGGAATGAAGCTGTTTCGGGACGTGGCCAGGTCATCGTGATCGAGGGCGAAGCCGGCATTGGCAAGTCGCGCATCCTGCACGAGGTGCGTCGGCGAACGCGCTTCCAACGCAACAGGTTGCTCCTCTTCCAATGTATGCCAGGCGACTCGCGTTCGACGCTGTATCCACTGCGGCAGGCGATGCTGGGCAATTTCGACGACGGCGGTGCACTCACCCCCGCGCTTCTAGCCGAGGCGTTCGCCGCACATGACGTTCACGACGCCGAAGTCGTCGACATCTTTTCTTTTCTGCTCGGCGTGGAAGGCGCGGGGTCCGGTTTCCATGAGATGGGCCCGGAAGCAATCCGGGAGAAGGCCGATTGGGCCGCGCGCCATGCGTTACAAGCAACGTGCGCCGGTGGCCCAGTGGTGTTGATCGTTGAAGATATTCATTGGATCGACCTGACGTCGAAGCAGCTGCTGGGTGAACTTGCAAAGCTGGTTCCGAGTTCCCCCGTGCTCTTGATCGCAACGACGAGGCCGGGATCTGGCGACTGGCTGGACGAAAGAAGCAAGCATGTCCTGCTCGCTCCCCTTGAGCATGCCGACACCTTGCGGGCAATCGCAACGATGTGGCCTCAAGGCAAGCGAGCGCCTGCGCCTGAGTTGATAGAGTTGGTCGAGCGCGTCACCGGCGGTGTACCCCTGTTCATCGAGGAGGTTTGCCAATGGATGGCGGAGAATGCCGCTAGCGGTACGGAGCAGCTGCCACAGGGCGTTTCGCTCGGCCGCGCGGCGGTATTGGAAACAGTGATAGATGCCCGGCTGGAGCCTCTCGGCCGCGCCCGCGAGGTGGCGCGAGCGGCCGCCGTCGCGGGCAACAGATTCAGCCTGGACTTGCTGTCGGCGCTCTTGCCGGAATTTGACCGGGGCACGATCTCTGCGGCACTCGATGCCCTGGCCGAGGCAGGCTTCGTACGTGCCAGGCACGCAGCGGCGACAGTGTACGCGTTTCGGCATACGCTCATCCAAGAGACGATCTACAATGGAACACTGCGGAAACGGCGGCAGACTCTGCATCAGCGTCTTTACGCGGTGGCTAGCGGCAACCGCAGCCTCGTTGGCTGGCTAACAACGGCAGCTCTTGCCGATCATGCTGAGCGAGGCGGCCTGCTTGACGAAGCGATCGGCGAGTTCGTCAATGCCGGCATGGAAAGCTCGTCCCGCTCGGCCATGGCTGAGGCAAGGCAGCTGCTCGAGCATGCCATCGCGCTTTGCGGGCAGGTTTCTGATCATGACAAACGGGATGCGCTGCGGCTCTCGGCGATGGTTGTGCTCGGGCCGATACTGACTGCCGTCGAAGGGCCAAATTCCGAACACGCCCGCAGGCTCTATGACGACGGCGTAAAGATCGCACGGCGTCGGCCGATAGCGGAGCGCGCCAAGTGGTTCCCGATCTATTGGGGTTGGTGGTTCACGGGTTCGGTCGTTGATGGCGAGCGGGCGCAGGCTGTCGTCAATGATTTGAAGGAGGTTAACGACCCCGAGATTCAGCTCCAGGCTAGGCACTGCTTGTGGGCGGTCGATTTCAATCGCGGAGACCATGGTGGATGCATAGCCGCGATTGATGCTGGATTGCCGCTCTATGACGTGAGCCAGGGGCACGCGAATGCCACGCGTTTTGGGGGGCACGACGCGCGCGTATGCGGCTTGGCGCATCGTGCACTGTCGCTGTGGTTTTCGGGACGAGCGACGAGCGCTCTCCGCTCCATGTCGGAGGCCCGCCGCTTGGCGCAGCAGACTGGCCATGTCAGCAGCATTGCGCATGCCTGTATCAACGACGCGATGCTGAGTTGCTATCGCCGCGACTTCGCTTCGTTGCGTGACGTGATTGAGGATCTGCGACAGCTGACGGCGCTTCATCACCTGCCTTCGATAGTCGTCTCGGCACAGATCTTCGAGGGCTGGTGCGATGGCAACGCTGGCCAACTTGAGCGGGGCAAGGACAAGATGCGTGAGGGCCTCGGGCTGCATGGACAAGTGCAGACACCCGAGGACGAGCCCGTCTATTGCGGCATGCTGGCGGAACTTCTCGCGCGCTCGGGTGAGATCGGTCATGCGCTTGCGCTGCTTCATTCGGCGGTGGTGCAGGCCGAGGCTGGTGGCAGCCGATATTGGCTGGCGGAACTACATCGGCGAATTGCACAACTGCTCGTCCTTGACAGGGCGGCAGCCAGCCGGGTGGCGGCTGCCCTTGAGAAGAGCCTCAATACTGCAGCCGAGCAAAATGCCGTGCCCATCCTCATCGCGGCCTACGAGACGCTCAGCGCGTCAAATCTCTCGCCCGTACTGCTTCGGAGCTACAACGACCGTGTCGAAGCGGCAAGGAAGTCGGTTGAGCCCGGCGAACCGCTGGTCGTGAACCCTGAGCCGGAACTGCGGGCCAGCCGATAGTGGAACAATATGAGCGCGTTGGTCCTCCGGCAGACGAAGCGCTGACCTATCTGATGTCGATGCGACAAACGTTGGGCATCACCCGTATTGCGGACATTACCGGCCTGGACCGTGTCGGCATCCCGGTCGTGCAGGCAACGAGGCCGTTCTCGTTTTCAAATGCGGTCGCGCAGGGAAAGGGTGCCAGCCTGGCTCGCGCTGCCATATCGGCCATTTTGGAATCCGCTGAGAGCTTTTTCGCCGAGCGCATCGAACATCTTGATGCAGCTTACGCTTCGGCCAAGTTACTCGGAATACCCTACGGGCGATTTGAGACGTGGCTGCGAGAGCCCGCACCTGCTGATTGGCGCGGCCGAGAAAACGCTTGGGTAGAGGCGGAGAACCTGCTGGGCGGCGGCCGCGACTTCGTTCCGCTGGAATTGGTGCACACGGCCTATCTCGTACCGCCCAGCCCCCGTGACGGAATTTTCACGCCAACGACAACCGGACTGGCGGCCGCGCTTGATGAAGCAGACGCCATCACACACGGAATATTGGAATGCGTCGAACGCGATGCCATCGCCCGCGCTCTCAAGACACATGGTTTTCTGCAACACCAGCGAATCGATCCAGCGACCATCGATGACGCAAGGGTCTTGGCCCTATTGGATGAACTTGCACGAAAGGACATGATCGTCGGCCTTTGGCTTGCGCCGTCGCCTGTTGGCCTGCCTGTGATTTGGTGCCATCTGATGGAAAGCAATCCTCGCGAGACGGCATTGCTCCATCTGCCAGCCGACGGCTCGGCCGCTGCATTCGATCCGGCGGCAGCCGCCGTCCAAGCGATCCACGAGGCGGCGCAGGCGCGGCTTGCGGCAATCTCGGGTGCACGCGATGACATGACACGGACGTCTTATCCGAAATATCCCGACTGGCAGCTTATCGAGGCGCACCGCCAGCTGATCACCGGCGGCCGCAAGGATGTGAGCTTCACCCGTCAGCCTGCCTATCGAGTGGCGGGCGGGCAGACCTTGCTTGGTAGCCTTCTCGCGAGACTGGAGGAAAGCGGAATCAACGCCGTGTATCTGATCCGCCTCAACACCAGCCCTTGGAACCGACTGTCGGCCGTCAGGATAGTTATCCCCCAATTGTACCCTTTGGTGGAGTGAGCGGATGCGACCTCGGCTCGTTTTCACCGGCCCCACGCTATCGCACCCAGAGGCACAGCAAGTGGCCGACGTGATCTGCCTGGCGCCCGCGGTGCAAGGCTCGATCATAGCTGCTGTGCAGCGTTATGACCCGGCTGCAATTGTCATCATAGACGGCGCCTTCCAGGCTGAGCCGGCAGTGAGGCACAAGGAGATACTGTGGGCGATCAGCCAGGCCATCCCGGTGATTGGTGCTGGAAGCATGGGAGCCTTGCGAGCCGCCGAGCTTTACCCATACATGCACGGCGTTGGCCTTATCTATCGATGGTACCGCCGCTTTGCTTTCCTGCCTGATGACGCAGTGGCAGTGCTGTACGGTCCGAAGGCGGTGAATTTCTCGCCCCTAACGCACGCTTTGGTTGATTTGCGAATGACCGTTCGCGCCGCTTGGAGGCGGAACCTGATCTCCACCGATTTGTCAGGAAGGCTTGAGAATGCGGCGCGGAACCTCAATTTTAGGGAACGTACGCTGTCGCGAATGGTCCGCGAGGCACTACGGGAAGCCAGTGACCATGATATCGAAGCCTGCCGGCAAATTCTCGCAGGAGCTTTCATTCAGCAAAAGAAACGCGATGCACTGTCAGCTCTGCAACTTGTGCAAGAAAATGCATTGGTGGCGGCGGAATTGAGGAATTTCAGAATGACGGTCGCGTTTGCCCAAGATCTGGAGGACGCCGGCTTAGCAATCTGACGACAGAGTTGCCGGTGATACCTGGTGCAATTTACGAAATGCAGGCTTCGTGCTAGTGTCGCCGACCATGAGAGGGGCCGCGCAAGTGAACGCGCTCGATGTCGCCGGTCGGGCGGGGATGTCGGCTGGAACACGCTTCCTGCTATACCCACAAGCGCCTCACGTTTCTGGGTACGAGCAACCCGAGGCGGTCTGGATTTCAACATCGCCTGGTTTGATCCATCCGGGCCCGGAGGATCATCGCATATACGTGCGTGATCCCTTGCTGGACAAGCAGCCGTACGGGTATCCCTACCTGCCGCCCTTCGTCGGCGCGTATTTCCCACCCGCCGAGCCCGGCGTTGATGGTCATTTCGACCACCTCGCTCTTCAGTCGCGCCAGTTCCTGGCAGCGCATGCGTTCGCGGCTGCGAGCCGGGTGCTGGACATCTGGGAAAGCTATCTGGGCAAGCCGATTATCTGGTACTTCGCCGAAACATACGAGCGGCTTGAGATCATTCCCTGGGTTGACTGGGAGAATGCGCAATCGGGGTATGGCTATCTGGAGCTTGGCCGCGAGCGTGGAGCCGACGGGAGCGGCCATCCGTACGCCCTCAACTTCGATGTGATCGCGCATGAAATGGGTCACTCCATACTCTTTTCTCTCTTCGGAGTGCCCACGCAGGGCCTGCAGGACGGCGATTTCGGGCCGTTCCACGAAGCCAACGCCGATCTTATTTCGCTGCTTTCGTTCCTGCATTTCGACACCGGGATGGATCGATTGTTACGGCACAGCCAGGCAAACCTGCTTGTCCTCAACGAGCTCAACCGCATCGCCGAACTGACGGGCGACCGACAGATCCGCCTCGCCAGTAACTCGCGCAAGATGACGGAAGTGACCGAAGAGATTCATGACCGGTCTCGCCCATTCACGGGAGCGGTGTTCGATACCCTGGTCGATCTCTACCATGCCGGCCTGGTGCGGCAGGGCCTGGCCGACGAGCGCCTGCTTCGCTTCGACATCAGGCAGGTTAGTGAAGCCGACATGCGGCGCATCTCTAACTTTACGGGCGATGCATTCCGGGCCAGTCCGTTCCTTTTCAAGACCGAGCTAGTCAAGGCGCGCGACGATGTCGCGCTTTCGCTCGCGCGCGCGTGGACGCGCCTCGATGCCGACCATCTCACATTCGCAATCGCAGCCTCCACCATCATCGAAGTGTCCGACCGCATCCGCCCGGCGATAGCGGCAAGCTTCGAAGAGAACTTCAGATGGCGGGAAATTTTATGAATTGGTGATTGCAACGGAGGGTAACGACATGAGCGACGATTTTCACCGACCGACACTGACCTTTCCCGATGGCGCATATAACGCCAGCCAAGTAAGGCTCTACGGCATCCCCGGGAGTGGCGGTCTCGTGTTCCCAGGGAACTCAAAGGCCGTCGGCACAAAAAATACAAGTATTTCGTCAAACATGTCGACGGGCGATCCCAAAAAGATGAGAAAGCAAACGCAGAAGTTAAGAAAATCGTAGAAGAATTAAGAGGCAAAGGAAGAAATATATTATCTGATGAAGAAATATTCAAGAATCTTATTACATTACCGCCGTTTCCATTACCTACAGGAATGTCGTACCAAATTGTACTCGACACGCGAAAGTTTGGAAAAATTGCTTTATCAACATTAGTAACACTCGAAGAGGCAGCAAGGGAAGGGAAATTTCTTTCCTGTGGCATTATTGTTGGTTATTCCTATGAAGGACAGTGCTATGATTTACCAAAACCGAAAATAATGCTGATCTCGGCCTTTCCTCAAGAAATTCCACTCGACGATTGCGGCTATGACAAGAAAAAGCCGAATGTGGGGGACAGATACATGCTTTGGATAGTCGACAAGCTTGATCAGTGCATTGAATTCGAAACGAACCAGGGGTTCGTCGAGCAGATCGTTCTCGAAGCCAATATGCCGGGTAAGCGCTCGCCCACGATGTATGCTTCCCGGATGATGACGGGCCATCGCGGGGGGAGACTTGGCGACTGACAGACGCGAGTGCGCGCATGACCGATGGCGAGTTGTTGTCGGCTAGCCCCCGGCTCGGCTTCCAGGGTTGTTGTCCAAATCCACCGGCCTATGGCGATTATACACCGCTATAACTCAGCTTGCCGGACTACTGGCCGCTTTGACCTTTGTTGGCGAATTGGCGGTTTTCGACCCCACGGTGGTGATGCGGCAGTCGGCGGCAATATCGCACAAGCTTTCGCTTGGCGCGATGATCTCTGGAAGATCACGCTGAGGCGTCGCGTGATCGTCAGTTCTCAAGTTATGAAACTGGCAGCGACCTCTTCGAGCGTCCGTTCCATCCATAGATGGCCGGGATCACTGTCGTTCCGCCGGTGCCAGTAGAGACGTTCCTCGATGATCGGCATGTCGAAGGGCACTGGAAGCGCCCTCACATTGTAGCGGTCGCTCTGCATCGCAACCAGCAGCGACGGCAGGATCGTCGCCATATCAGTCCTGCCGACCGTATTCAAAGTGAGATGGAAGTTCGGCAGCCACCCGCATGTGTGCGGTTGCTTAGGCTGCTGGCGCCAAAGCTGCTCAGCGACGCCAGCGATCACCCCGCCAAACCGAGTCTCGATATATCCCATCACACATAGCTCGTCGAAAGTGATGGTCTGGGCGGTGTGCGCATTATCTTTGGAGATCGCCACAACGAACTTGTCAGTGAATAGTTTCTGCGACCGTATGAACTCGTCATAGGCCTGCATTTTGTCGAGCAGTCTGGCTGAGATTGTGATCGCGAAGTCGATCTGACCGTCCAGAATGCGGTCTGCGGTATCCGCCGACAGCTCCTCGAACTGCACGCTGATCAGCGGAGCGATCTCCCGCAGCGAAGATATCAAATGCGTGGCCAGAAGCTCGCAGCAGTAGGTTGTCGCAGAAATCCGAAAAACACGTCGCGCGGCCGACGCATCGAAGCTGGTCGGCTGATCGTTAAGCTCGCTGACCTGAGAGAGAATAGTCTTGACAGGGTCGGCGAGCGCGCGGCCCCTGGCGGTCAACTCGAGATTGCGGCCGATTTGCTCTAGCAGCGGATCGGCGAAATGGTGGCGCAACTTCCGCAGCGCCGCGCTCATCCCGGGCTGAGAGATGTGAATGCGCTCCGCGGCGCGGGTGACATTCCTTTCGGTGAGGAGCGCATCGAGCGCAACCAGAAGATTGAGATCGAGCCCTCGAAGATGCATCCGATCCCCCAATATGTGCCGATAAGAGCGAGGGTTTCTAGCTTTTTAGGTCCGTTCGAGCACCAATGCAAATAAACCACCTGGTTAGCACGGAGCCTTCTCTGCCGATCTTGCGGGGGGTTCGCAGATTACAGACGAACTCGGCGCCTCGCGGCAAGGGACTGATGATCAAGGGATTCCTGCGAGGAATATCCGAGCTGGATTGCTGGTATTTGAACAAACGATTTCCGTGCCGACGATCCGTCTTCTAGCTGGTAGGCAATGAATAGGAGACTCGACATGGTTACGCAGACGATCGAACACCGACCCGCCCCGTCGGCCTCGGGCTGGCTCAAGCGCTATTATTTCACCCGGTTCGCCTTCTCGGCGGCGTGGGTCGTGATTGCCTTCTCGGTCGCCAAGAGCGTGCCACCGCTCGCCGCGATCATGCTCGTCGGCTATCCGGCCTGGGACGCGCTCGCCAACTTCATCGATGCCCAGCGCAGCGGCGGCCTCGGCCGCAACAAATCGCAGCTGCTCAACTTCATCTTCAGCATTCTCACCGCGATCGCCGTCGCTGTCGCGCTTCGCAGCAGCATGCACAGCGTGCTGATCGTCTTCGGCATCTGGGCCGGCTTCTCCGGCATCTTCCAACTCGCCACCGCCGTTGGTCGCTGGAAATCCTTCGGCGCCCAGTGGGCGATGATCCTGAGCGGCGCCCAGTCCGCCCTTGCAGGCGTCTTCATGATCTTGATGGACCAGACCCGGTCGGCATCGCCAACATCGCCCCCTATGCGGCGTTCGGCGCCTTCTATTTCGCCGTCTCGGCCATCTGGCTCGCCATCAGCGATGCGCGAAAAGGCGTGATTCGCACCGCGAGCTAAGACGCGGCGCCAGCCACGCCTTCGGGCCGCGGCTCCGACCCCATTTCCCAGTATCGGCTTTGGCTTTTTATGCCCTTTCGCCCCTCGCAGCCGTTCGCGTATGGATCCGCTGCAATTGCACGCGTCGATTACCACTTCCGCCCGTTCGGTCTCACGCTATGCTGCTGACCATGATACCAAAGCCGCGAGGTCCGTCATGATGAAGCAAGGTCAGCACCATGAGCGGATGACCATTCGCGGCCAGCTCCAACCCGCGTCCTTCGTGCCCTGGATCATGCGCCATGCGGCCAAGCTTGGTCTCGCGCACCATGTCACTCATGCAAGTACCGATCGCATCGAGCTCGATATTGCCGGTGCGGCGGAACTGATCGACATGATGGAGATGGGGTGTTCGCTAGGGCCCATCGAGGTCTGGGTCGAGACGATCGACCGCGCGCCTGTCGAGCAAAAAACACATGGCTTTGCGCGTGGTTACCGTCCGTCTGCACTTAATTTAATCAATGTTGCAGTTGCGAAATAATTATGCATACGTCAGACTATCGAGCGGTTCGCCAACTCCTTGCGCTGGCATCTCTGGCCGGCAAACAGTGGTATCAGTACGGAAAGTAAGGTCATGCTGTCCGACAAGACGGACACCTGGGTGCCGGTCGCCCTTTCCCAGGATCTGCCGACAGGACAGGCAATGCCGGCGCGGACGCTCGCCGGTCCCATTGCCCTCTGGCGAAGCCAATCGGGGCGCTTGGCGGCATCGGCGGATCGCTGTCCACACCGCGGCATGCGCCTCTCCCATGGCTTCGTGCGCGGCGAGGCGCTCTCCTGCATCTATCACGGCTGGACCTATTCGCAGGCCGGTCGGTGCCTGCGCATTCCCGCCCATCCCAGCCTCACGCCGCCGGAGACGATTCGCGTTGCGACCCGGTCGGTCGAAGAGGCAGGCGGCATCGTCTGGGTTGCTGATGGAGAGCCCGACGGCAAGCCACCGCTTTTCGAGGGTTACGTCCCGCTCCGTTCATTGACGGTCCGTGCCGGAGGTTCGGCACTTTCTGCGGCTACCGGTACGAAGGCCGCCGTGGAAGGATTCGTCTGGCGGGCGCCCGGCGCGCCAGCAATCCGCCTGCTGCCCGTCCCGCAGGAAACCGGCGAGACGCTGATCCATGTCCTTGTTCCAGCCGATTGCGGTGTGTCCGAGCGCGTCGCCGCCTCGCGAGCCGCCGAGAGCCTTCGGCGCATGGCCGAACGGATCGAGGCGAAAGAGGCCGTGCCATGAACGACGATGCGATGCGCGACGAATGGTATCCGGTCGGGCTTTTCAGCCAGCTCGACCGCGGTGGGCGCGAGACCACCCTGATGGGCGCGCCGATCAAGGTTGCGCTCGACGCCAATGGCGCGGCGAAAGTGACAGGAGAAGACGGGCGCGTGCTGCCGGTCTCGGTGCGCTATGGCCATATCTGGTCGTCGCTCGGCGAACCCAGGAAACCGGTCTTTCCGATTCCCGAGGCGGACCAGCCCGGGCGCCGCTTCGTCGATGTCGGTGTGGTGCGGGTGCGCTGCTCGCCGCTCCGCGCCGTCGAAAACTTCCTCGACATCGCACACTTCCCCTTCGTCCATACCGATATTCTCGGCTCGGAGCCGCATACCGAGGTCGAAGACTACAAGGTTGAGATCCGCGAGGAAGAGGACGAGGTCTGGGCTACCCAGGTGAAGTTCTACCAGCCGCAGGCGGCGAAATCGGCGAGCGGGGGTATCACGACGGAATATATGTACCGGGTGCCGGCTCCGACCTGCTCGGTCCTTTACAAGACCTGCCCGCCGCGCCCAGGCGAATGGGATGTCATCGCGCTGTTCGTCCAGCCGCTTGCGGAGGACCTCTGCGACGTCTGGCCGTGGATGGCGCTCTTCGACGACGAGACCCCACTGACCGACCTCATCCATTTCCAGCAGACGATTTTCCTGCAGGACCGCTCGATCCTCGAAAACCAGATCCCGCGGCTTCTGCCGCTCGATCCCGGCATGGAAATCCCGACGCGCGCCGACCTGACTTCGGTCGCCTATCGCCGCTGGCTGAAACGCCACAATTATACCTACGGCGCGCAGTTGGTGGCACAATGAGGCTTTACGACTACGTCCTCTCCCCAAGTTGCTACAAGGTGCGCCTGATGGCAGCGCTGTCGGGCGTGAAGCTCGAAATCCGTCCGGTCGACTTCCATCCCGGCGCCGAGCATCGCGGCCCCGAGCTCATGGCGCTTAATCCGGGAGGCTCCATCCCGATCCTCGAAGACGGTGACCTGATCCTGACCGAATCTTCCGCCATGCTTGGCTATCTCGCCGCGAAGGCAGCACCGGCCTGGCTCGGCAGCGGCGCCCCTGAGGAGACGGCGCGCATCCAGCAATGGCTTTCCTTCTCGCACAGGCTGACCGCCAGCCTCGGCGGCGCGCGCCTGCACGAGATGCTGCTGCGCCCCGGTGACATCGGTGCGCTCCAGGCCAATGGCATAGCGGCACTGCGTGAACTGGAAGCCGGCCTCTTCGAACAAAAAATGCGTGGCAATCGGTTTCTCGCGTGCGACCGGCCGACGATTGCCGACATTGCCTGCTTTCCCTATGTCGCGCTGGCGCCCGACGGAGGCGTTTCCCTCGACCCGTATCCCACGATCCGGCTCTGGTCGCGAGCGCTCCGCAGCCTCGACAACTTCATCGAGATGCCCGGTATCCACCGGCTGCACGAGCTGAAGCCCGAACCGCGACCATGCCCGGACGAGGCGTGAGATGACCGGCTATCTCCTGAAGAATTGCGCGGCGGTCATCACCGATGAGGGCAAGGGTCCGAGCGTCCGGCGCAATGTCGATGTGCTGACGAATGGGCCGCGGATCGAGGCAATCGGGGAAGGCCTGCACAGAGGCGAACTGCCGGCCGGCACCATCGTGCAGGACGCCGACGGCTGGTTCGTCTATCCCGGCCTCGTCAACACGCACCATCATTTCTTTCAGTGCTTCGTGCGCAACCGTGCCGAGCTCGACTGGACGAAGCTGTCGGTCATCGAATGGCTCGACCGGATCTATCCGATCTTCTCCCGGCTCAACGAGGATTGTTTCTACCACGCCTCGATCACGGCGATGGCGGAGATGATCAAGCACGGTTGCACCACGGCCTTCGACCACCAGTACAATTTTCCCCGCCATGCCGGAAAGCGGCTCATCGACCGGCAGTTCGAAGCAGCCGACCTTCTCGGCATGCGTTTCGACGCAGGCCGCGGCGGCAACACGCTGCCGAAGTCGGAAGGCTCGACCATTCCGGACGAGATGCTGGAGACCACGGACGAATTCATCGCCGACTGCGCTCGCCTCATCGACACTTATCACGACACCAGCCCCTTCAGCATGCGCCAGGTCGTCGTCGCTCCCTGCCAGCCGGTCAACTGCTACCGCGAAACCTTCGTGGAATCGGTTTCGCTGGCGCGTGATCGCGGGTTGCAGATGCACACCCATGTCGGCGAGGGCGAAAGCCCGGTCATCGAAGCCCGCCATGGCATGCGCACGGTGGACTATCTCGAGGAACTCGGATTTGCCGGCCAAGACACTTTCTATGCCCATTGCTGGGAGCTGACGCATGACGAACTACGGCTGATGGCGGCGAGCGGCACCGGCGTTTCGCATTGCCCGGAGCCGGTCTATCTGGTGGGTGCGCAGGTGACCGATATTCCCGCCATGTCCGCCTTCGGCCTGCGCGTCGGTCTCGGCTGCGACGGTGCCGCCTCGAACGACAATTCCAACCTCATGCAATGCATCCATTCCGCCTACATGCTGCAATGCCTGGCGGCCTCGACGCGCGCTCATCCGGTGCCCGCGCCGGCCGATTTCCTCGGCTATGCGACAACGGGCGGCGCCGCGCTTCTCGGTCGCAAGGACATCGGCCGACTGTCGCCCGGCATGGCCGCCGATCTCTTCGCGATCGACACGCGCCGCATGGATTATGTCGGCACGCGCCACGATCCGTTGAGCCTGATTGCCAAGGTCGGCATCGGCATGCCAACCGACATGACCATGATCAACGGCCGCATCGTCTGGGAAAAGGGTGCGTTTGCCGGGCTGGACGAGGCCCGGCTTGCCGCGGACGCGGAAGCCGCGCTTGCTACGGTGGAATTCTGATAACTTAAAAAAGGGGAACTGACATGCTGAACTACCTGACTCGCAGAACTCTGATGAAGGGCCTTGCCGCGACGGGGCTTGCCGGCGCGCTTGGCGGCCGTCCCGCCCTTGCGGCCGACGAACCGCTGGGTATCACGCTCGTGCTCCCGTCGCCGGTCGGCGATGTCGGCTGGGGCCATGCGCTCGCCGCCGGCCTCGAGCCGGTCAAGGCCGCATACGGCGACAAGGTGAAGATCACCGTCATCGAGAACATCGCCGAGGGGCCGGACGCCGACCGGATCATGAACAAGACCGTCGCCGACGGTAACAAGTTCCTGATCGCCGGCTCGTTCGGCTACCAGAATGGCGCACTGCAGATCGCCCGCCGCGATCCTTCAGTCACTGTGCTGCATGCCTCCGGCTTCCAGACCGCACCGAATTTCTCGCCCTTCGCGGCGAAGTATTTCCAGGGCACTTACCTGCTCGGCATGGCCGCCGCAGCTCTTTCCAAGACCGGCAAGTTGGGCTCGGTCTCGGCCTTCGCCATTCCGGAGCTGATCACCTCGATCAACGCATTTACGCTCGGCGCGCAGACCGTAAATCCCGCTATCGAGGTATCGGTCGTCTGGGTGAACTCCTGGTTCGACCCGGCCAAGGAACAGGAAGCCGCCAAGGCGCTGATGGCACAGAACTGCGACGTGATCTTCTCGAACGCGCAGGATACGCCCTCGGTCATCTCGGCCTGCGAGGAGGCTGGCGTCTACGCGTTCAACCTCAATTCGTCGATGAAGAAATATGCGCCGAAGAAATATCTCGGCTGCATTGCGACGGACTGGTCGCCCTTCTTCAAGGCTTCCGTGGATGCCCATATCGCCGGAACCTTCAAGGGCGCCAACGCCTTCCTTGGCGTCGCCGAAAAGGTGGTAGAGGTCGTGGACTGGAACTCGGATGTCCCAGCCGACACGATGGCGAAGATCAAGGAAGTGGCGGCGAAGATCGCCGACGGCAGCTTCTCGCCCTTCACAGGCCCAATCTCCAAGGCCGATGGCAGCGAAGCCGCCGCCGCCGGTGCGACGATAGCGGATCCTGAGATCGTCGCGATGGACTGGCACGTCAAGGGTGTCACCACACCGCTGCCCAAGTAAGTCATGACCCCGCCCCTTCTGTCGCTCCGCGGCATCTCGAAGAGCTACGGCCAGATCCGTGCCAACCAGGCCATCGATCTGGACGTGGCGCCCCAATCGATCCATGCGATTCTAGGGGAGAATGGGGCGGGCAAATCGACGCTGATGAAACTCATCTATGGCGTTGAACAACCGGACGAGGGCACCGTCGTCTGGAACGGAGAGCTCCTGAGCCTTGCCTCGCCGGCCGAGGCACGGCGCAGGGGCATCGGCATGGTCTTTCAGCATTTCTCGCTGTTCGAGACGCTGACGGTTGTCGAGAACATCCAGCTCGTCGTGCCCGGCAGCAAGGCGGAGCTGGCGGGGCGCATCCGCATCCTCGGCCAAGATTTTGGCCTTGAAGTAGATCCTCTCGCCGATGTGCACGCGCTTTCGGTCGGCGAGCGGCAGCGGGTGGAGATCATCCGCTGCCTGATGACGGACCCGAAGCTGCTCATTCTCGACGAGCCGACCTCGGTGCTGCCGCCGCAGGCGGTGAAGAAGCTGTTCGACACGCTCAGGCGCCTTCGCGATCGCGGCGTGTCCATCCTCTTCATCTCCCACAAGCTGGAGGAAATTCGCACGATCTGCGACCGGGCGACCATCCTGCGTGGAGGGCGCGTTACTGGCACCGTCGACCCGCGCGACCACGATACGCACGACCTCGCCCGCATGATGATCGGCCGCGACATGCCGGAGGTGATGCCGGCATTGGCCATGCCCGAGGGGGAGAAGCGGCTGGAAATAATAGGCATGGATTACACGCCGGATGACCCCTTTGCCACGCCGCTCTCCGGTATCAGCCTCACGGTACGATCGGGCGAGATCCTTGGCATAGCCGGAATCTCGGGCAATGGCCAAGGCGAACTTGCCGCGCTCATCTCGGGCGAAGCCATGCTGAAGGAACAGCGCGACCGGATCTACATGATGGGCCGCGACGTAGGCACACTCGATGCGGCGGCGCGCAGGAGATTCGGGTTCGCCTTCGTGCCCGAAGACCGGCTCGGGCGCGGCGCGGTCCCTGAAATGTCGCTCGTGCTCAACACCGTTCTTACCGCCCATCCTTTCGATCTCGTGAGGCACGGCCTCATCGACAACGCCGGAGCGACGGCTTTCACCAGCGAATGCATCCGCCAGCACGACGTCCGCGCCTCCGGCCCGGCTGCCGAAGCGGGCTCGCTGTCCGGCGGCAACTTGCAGAAATTCATCGTCGGTCGCGAGATGATGCTCTCGCCAAAACTGCTCTTCGTGGCGCAGCCGACCTGGGGCGTAGACATCGGCGCTGCGTCCGCCATCAGAAGGCGACTCATTGCGTTGCGCAACGAGGGCATGGCGATCCTCGTCATTTCCGAGGAACTCGAGGAACTCTTCGAGCTCTGCGATTTCATCCAGGTGCTGCATCATGGCATGCTCAGTCCGCCTCTGGTCACGCGGGACGCGCGCCCCGAAGACATCGGCCGATACATGATCGGCGCTCATGCCTCGCCAGAGAAGGTTCCTGCATGAACATTTCGGCCGCGACGTTCCTCCCCGCGCTCGTCCGCCGGGAGCATGCCTCGCTCGTCGCGGCCATGCTGGCCCCGGTTGCCGCGCTTGGCATCGCGATCTTCCTCAATGTGGGCCTTTATGCGCTGATAGGCCGCGATCCGGCGACCGTGCTGTACGCGATGCTTCTCGAGCCGTTCCTCTCCTGGACATCGTTCGCGGAGGTGCTGCTCAGGGCCGGGCCTCTTCTCCTCATCGCGCAGGGGCTGGCGATCGGTTTCCGCGCAAAGGTTTTCAACATCGGCGCGGAGGGCCAGTTCATCCTCGGCGCTATTTTCGCCTCGGCGATCCCTGTCTGGTTTCCGCAGGTGACCGGGCAGTGGATCTGGCCGTTGATGCTGCTTCTCGGGGCCCTCGGAGGTGCGCTTTGGGCATCTATCACCGCCTTCTGGCGCGTCAGGTTCAATGCGAACGAGATCCTGGTCTCCCTGATGCTGAGCCTCGTTGCCGCGCAAGTCCTCAACTACCTGCTGCTCGGCCCCTGGAAGGACCCGGCCGGCTTCAATTTCCCACAATCCGTGATGTTTCAGAACGACGCGATGGTGCCGACCCTGATCGCGGGTACCCGCGTCAACGTCTCGCTGCTCATCGCACTCGCGCTTTCGCTGGCGGCCTGGGTTTTCATGCAGCGAAGCTTCATGGGTTATAAGCTCCAGGTCGGCGGCCTTGCCCCGCGCGCGGCCGGCTACGCCGGCTTTAGCGAAGCGCGTGCGATTTGGCTGTCGCTTCTGATCGGCGGCTTCGTGGCGGGACTGGCAGGCGCCGCGGAAGTCGCGGGGCCGCTCGGCCAGTTACAGCGCTCGATCTCGACCGGCTACGGCTATGCGGCCATCATCGTCGCCTATCTCGGCGGCTTGCATCCGATCGGCATCATCTTTTCTGCGCTCTTCATGGCCGTACTCTATATCGGCGGCGACGATGCGATGGTGTCGGCAAACCTGCCGATCGCCGCCGTCCGGGTCTTCCAAGGCAGCTTGCTGCTTGCCTATCTCGTCGCTGTGGCCTTCGTGCGCTACCGCATCGAGTGGCGCCGCCCTCATCTCTGGAGCCAGCCATGAACGCCGTCGAGTTCATTATTTCGGGGATGCTCGCAGCCGCAACCCCCTTTCTGCTTGCCGCACTCGGCGAGCTGGTGGTCGAGCGCGCCGGCGTCCTTAACCTTGGCGTGGAGGGCCTGATGGCCCTCGGCGCGGTGCTCGCGTTCATCGTTGTCTACCATGGCGGTGGACACTTGCTGGGCTTCGTCGCCGCCGGTCTCGGCAGCGCCGTCCTGTCCCTCGTCTTTGCAGCGCTGGCACTCGGTTTCAGGGCAAACCAGGTCGCCACAGGCCTTGCGATCGGCATCCTCGGCCAGGGCCTTTCGGCGCTGTTCGGCAAAAGCTACGAGAGCCTGACGGTCAAGGGGCTGCCGAAACTTGCCTTTCCCGGCCTCTCGGAAATCCCGGTAGTCGGCAGGCTGTTTGTCGAGGACGTCGTGGTATGGCTTTCCCTTGCCGTGACGTTCGCGATCTGGGCGATGTTTGCCTATACGAGGGTCGGCCTTGTCGTGAGGGCAATCGGCGAGAATCCCAAGGCTGCCCACGCCATCGGCTATCCGGTCATCGCAATCCGTGTCGCGGCGATAGCCTTTGGTGGCATGATGGCGGGTTTTGCCGGCGCCTATGCGGCAGCAGTGTACACGCCCCTTTGGGCGGACGGCATGATTGCCGGACGTGGCTGGATCGCGATCGCACTCGTTGTCTTTGGCACCTGGCTTGCTGGCCGCATCTTCCTGGGTGCCTGCCTCTTCGGCGCGGTTTCGTTGATGAGCCTCGCCGCCCAGGCGACCGGTCTGGACGTGCCGTCGCAACTGCTTTCCAGCCTTCCCTATCTCGTTACGATCGTCGTGCTCGGTATCATCTCGGCGGACCGCCGCCTGCTCAGGCTGAACGGCGTCGCCTCGCTTGGCGAACCCTTCGAACGCTAGCCACGATGTGGATTTGCGAAGCTCGGCGCAAGTTGAAGCGCCCTTGGCGGTCGACTGCTCGCAGGCAATCAGGCAGCGACTGGCAAAAATTTACGGCGCTCGACCAAACCCGTGGCGGTCGAGAACCGCGTGCATCGTCGAGATCGCTCCAACGAAAGCGGCGCAATCCATAACGCCTCAAAATTGATTGGCTCAAAGCTGTCTACCAGCCTTGTCGGCTGTACCATTCGTCGATGTCTCGGCGTACGCGATCCTTCGCCAAGCCGTAGCGTTCCTGGATCTTGCCTTCGAGCTGATCGCGCTTGCCGGCGATGCGATCGAGATCATCATCGGTGAGCTTGCCCCACTGTTCCTTCACCTTGCCTTTGACCTGCTTCCAATTTCCTTCGACGCGGTTCCAGTCCATGGTGGCGAACTCCTTCGTTTCTCTGGTGGAAAAACGGTCGTATGGCCGTGGGGTTCCGCTACAATGCCGAGAAGCGACAACCGCGATTGGAAGCGGATTTCGTTTCGATCAAACAGCCTCGATGGAACATTAGCAGTTTCTAAATGTTGATGTGTGCGGCAGGCGGTGCCCTCCATCGCCTGCTGAAGATTGGGGCGACAGCCCCGATCGGCCCGCGCTCTCCGCCAGAGGCGCGGGCTTTATTTTATCAACTCACCAAGGGAAGCGATGACCGACAAACCGGTAACAAACTACGTCGTCAGCGTGTCCGAGAAGCCGCGTCGGCGATGCGATATCTCCTATCACACGGCCACCATGGCCCGCACACTCTCCCGCTCCACCAGCGGGCACTCCAGCTTGGTGATCGGATACCGTCCTCGCCCCGGCACCGCCGGCGCCTCCAGCTGCTCGATCGCCCATTGGCCCATCGCCATGTGCGGCAGGATCGAGGTGGTCAGCGGCGGGAACAAGTGCCGGGCGATTTCCTCGTCGTCGTAGCCGACGACGGAGATGTCCTGGGGGATGTGCAGGCCGGCTTCCTTCAGCGCTTCGTAACAGCCGATCGCGGTGCGATCGTTCTGGCAGAAGATGGCGGTCGGACGGTCCTTCAGCGCCAAGAGCTTGACGGTCGCGGCATAGCCGGCACTGGCCGACCAGTCGCCCTCGACCACCAGCTCGGGATCGAACGGGATGTCGGCGGTGGCGAGTGCGCGGCGATAGCCCTTCAGCCGGTCTTGTGCCGCCTGCATCCACGGCTCGCCGGTGATGGTCGCGATGCGGCGGTGGCCGTGGCTGATCAGATGCCGGGTCGAGTTCTGGCCGCCGGCGATCTCGCTCGGCACCACGGCCGGGAAGGCGTAGTCTGATGTGTAGCAGTTGAGCAGGATCACCGGGATGTCGAGGCCGTAGAGATAATCGGGCGCGGTGATCTCGCGGGTGAAGATAGTCATGTAGATCAGCGCCGAAATGCCCCGCTTGGTGAGTGCCGCGATGGCGCGCGGCTCCATGACGGCATCGCCCAGCGTCTGCGCCACCAAGAGCACGTTTCCGGCATTCCACGAGGCCTGCCGCGCGCCCTCGATGGCGACGACGGCTTCCGGGCTGGTGGCGAGCTGGTCGACGGCGAAGCCGATCACACCGTCGAGTCCTTCGAAGGCGGGCTCCTCGAAGGCAGGCAACGCCGGGTGAAGCGCCGAGAAGGCGGGCGCCGTATAGCCAAGGGTCCGCGCGGCCTCGATCACCCGTTCGCGGGTCTGCTGCGACAGCTTGATCCCTGGCGAATTGTTGAGCACGAAGGAGACGGTCGCCTGCGAGCAGCCTGCTGCCCTGGCGATATCGGTCATGGTGACACGACCTCTTGCGCCCTTCGCCACCGCCTTGCGGCGCCTCGCTTTGTCGATGGCCGGACTATCGCTCATGTCGCTCCCTCAGCCTGTCTGGCGACGGCCTGTCGGGCCGCCAAGATGGCGTGGACGTTGTCGGCTTATAGAAATCGCCACAACTCATTTATATGTATTAGCAACCTTGAGGTCCACTCGCCATGCGAATCTGGACAACTCACAACTCAAGCGCCACAAAGTCCGGGCGTTGTTGCAGCCAGGCGACTGCTCGCGCCAGATACGCCGCGAAACCGCAATCCCGTCCCGGATGCCACCTCGAAACTAATACTGTTTACTAATACAAGAATGCGCTGTACCGTCAATTTGTCGCGTCCGGGCCGCCTGGGTCCGGGCCCGGCTGCAGTGTGTGCAAATGGCCGATGGCGAGCGGATATCATCTCCGCGAGCCTTGTCTCGGGCATACGATATGTCAGACAAATCGGACTATTTACGAACGAGAGATGAGTCTCTAAGGTCCATGATCGTGGCTGGAAGGGCGCCATTCTTTCGTTGCCGGAAACCCTTTGAGGAGGAGGGGCGTCCAAGCTGCAAACGGCAAATTCAGGTGACTAAGACCAGTCTGTCTGATGACTAAACCAAATGGGAGGTTGAACATGAAATCTTTGATACGAAATGCATCCGTGGCCACCGCGGCGCTGCTGCTCGGCCTGTCGGCCACGGCAATCGCGCGCGCCGACGACAAGCCGACGCTGGCCTTCGTCGTCAACGGCGCTTCCGATTTCTGGAAGGCCGCCGAAGCCGGCGTCAAGAAGGCGCAAGGCGAACTGCCGGATTACAATCTCGAACTCAAATATCCCGAGCAGTCCTCGGTCGCCATCCAGCAGCGGCTGATGGACGATCTCGTGACGGCTGGCGTCAAGGGCATCATGGTCTCGGCCGTCGATCCCAAGACCTCGACAGACGGGCTCAACAAGATCGCTTCGGAAACGGCTCTGTTCACCACGGACAGCGACGCCCCGCAGACCAAGCGCGTTGCCTATATCGGCTCGTCCAACGTCGATGCCGGCAAGCAGGCGGCTGAAATCGCCAAGAAGGCGATGCCCAATGGCGGCAAGTGCCTCGGCTTCGTCGGCCTGCTCGGCGCCGACAATGCCAAGGAGCGCATCCAGGGCATGAAGGACGGCCTGGCCGGCACCAAGATCGAGCTGATCGACGTGCGCGGCGACGATATCGACCAGGCGCGCGCCAAGAAGAACGTCGAGGACGCGCTGGTCGCCAGCCCCGACGTCACCTGCATGGTCGGCTTCTACTCCTACAACACGCCGCGCATCTATGAAGCGCTGCGCGACGCCGGCAAGCTCGGCTCGATCACCGTCGTCGGCTTCGATGACGATCCGATCACGCTGGGCGGCGTCAAGGAAGGCACAGTTGCCGCAACCGTCGTGCAGCAGCCCTTCGAATGGGCCTATCAGGGCATGAAGCTGATGGCTTCCTATCTCAAGGGCGACAAGTCGGGCATCCCGGAAGGCGGCCTCATCATCGTTCCCACCAAGATCATCGGCAAGGATGATGTCGACGCCTATGCCGCCAACCTGAAGGCAATGTCTGGAAACTAAAACTTGAAGCAGTTCAGCCGGCTCAACTTCGCTTGGGCCGGCTGCTCGCATTGACGAACCGCGCGAGGATCGTCAGTCTGCCACAAGGTCAGCCCGCCAACTGCTGTCAGGCATGATGAACTATTCCGACACATCCATCGCTACAACCACCCCGTTCCTCAGCCTCGAGAGCGTGCGCAAGACCTATCCGGGCGTCGTGGCGCTCGATGGCTTCTCCATGGAGGTCAGGCCGGGCGAGGTCATCGGCCTCGTTGGCGAAAACGGCGCCGGCAAATCGACACTGATGAAGATCCTCGGCGGCGTCACCACGCCGGACACCGGCACGATCACGGTCGACGGCACCGCCCACAAGGGCCTGACGGTCGAAGCCAGCCTGGGCTCGGGCATCGCCTTCGTCCACCAGGAACTCAATCTGTTCGACAATCTCGACGTCGCCGCCAACATCTTCTTCGGCCGCGAGCCGTTGCGCGCCGGGCCGTTCAAGCTCGTCGACCGCGCAAAACTGCGCACCATGGTGGCGCCGCTGTTGAAGCGCGTCGGCGCCAATTTTTCCGCCGACACACCGGTTGCGACCCTGTCGCTGGCGCAGCAGCAAATGGTCGAGATCGCCAAGGCGCTGTCGATCGAGGCGCGGCTGGTCATCCTCGACGAGCCGACATCGAGTCTGCCGCTCGCCGAGACCGACAAATTGCTCGACGTCATCAAGGCGCTGAAGGCCGACGGCATCAGCGTCATCTTCATTTCGCATCGCCTGCACGAGGTCGAGCGCGTCGCCGACCGCGTCGTCGTGCTGCGTGACGGCATGCTGGCCGGCACCTTGCCGAAGAGCGACATCGGCCACGACCAGATGGTCAAGCTGATGATCGGCCGCATGCTGAAGGAGCGTGAAAAGGCCTCCGAGGCCGCGCGCGCGCCCGGCGCCACCGTCCTCTCGGCCAAGGCCATCCGCACCCCTGCCTATCCCGGCCGGCCGGTCGATCTCGACGTCAGGCGCGGCGAAATCCTCGGCCTTGCCGGCCTTGTCGGCTCCGGCCGCACCGAGCTGGCGCGGGTGTTTTTCGGCATCGACTCAAGCCTTGGCGGCGCGCTCGAGCTCGACGGCAAGCCGCTTGTGCTGGGCTCGGCGGCCGATGCCGTCGCACATGGCATCTTCCTGGTGCCGGAAGACCGCAAGCTGACCGGCATCCTGCTCGACCTGTCGATCGCCCAGAATATTTCGCTGCCCAATCTGCCGGCGCATGCGCGCCGCTCGCTGGTGTCCACAAGTGCCGAGATTGCCACCGCCGAGAAGCAGAAGAAGGATCTCGGCATCAAGGCGCCGTCCGTGCAGACGCGCACCGGCACTCTGTCGGGCGGTAACCAGCAAAAGGTCGTGCTCGGCAAATGGCTGGCCATGAATCCGAAAGTAATGATCCTCGACGAGCCGACGCGCGGCATCGACATCGGCGCCAAGGCGGAAATCTACGGGCTGATGCGCGCTTTGGCCGATGCCGGCGTCGCCGTGCTGATGATCTCCTCCGACATGGAAGAGGTGATCGGCGTGTCCGACCGCATCGCCGTCATGCATGAAGGCCAGATCTCGGGCATTCTCGACAAGGACCTGTTCAGCCAGGAAAACGTGCTGCTGCTGGCGGTGGGCAAGCAGCCGAAATAGGGTTTTGCCGGGGTCTCGCGCAAGCGCGGGCCGCTCAGCATGGGGAGAAGACGATGAGCAAGAAAGATCTCGGCCTGCTGATCCTGATCCTGGTGGTCGGTGCCATCGTGGCGATCATCAATCCGCGCTTCCTGTTGCCGATCAACCTCGCCAACACCTCCAACCTGATCGGCCTGTTCGGCATCCTGTCGATCGGCCAGGCCTTCGTCATCATCACAGGCGGCATCGAACTGTCGGTCGGCTCGGTTGTTGCGCTGCTGGGGACGTTGTTCATCGACTTCATCGCCGTGCGCGAGGTGGGCTGGCCGCTGGCCTTCGTGCTGATCCTCTTGCTCGGTGCCATCATCGGCCTGGTGCATGGCTGGCTGATCACGCGGCTCAAGCTGCAGCCGTTCGTCGTCACGCTGTGCGGCCTCTTGATCTACCGCGGCGTCGCCCGCTTCTACACCGCCGACGGCACCGCCGGCTTTGCTTTCGGCCAGAATTTCCCGAGCCTCGAGTTCCTCACCGCCGGGCGTTCATATGGCGTTCCCAACAGCTTCATCGCGCTGATCGTCATCGCCATCGTTATGTGGGTGGTGCTACACCGCTCGGTGTTCGGCCGCTATCTCTACGCCATCGGCAAGAACGAGGAGGCGGCGAAATATTCGGGCATCCGCACCGGCCGCGTCGTCATGGCCGCCTACGTCATCTGCGGCGTGCTGACGGCGCTGTCGGCGATCTATTTCGCCATGTACACGCGCTCGATCTCGCCGGCCAGCCACGGCCAGTTCTACGAACTTTACGCCATCGCGGCGGCCGTGCTCGGCGGCTTCTCGCTGCGCGGCGGCGAGGGCTCGCTGATCGGCGTCATCCTTGGCACGGTGCTGCTGCAGGAGCTTCAGAACCTCGTCAACCTGCTCGGCATCCCGTCCTCGCTCAACTTCGCGGTGATGGGCGGCGTCATCCTCATCGGTGTGCTGGTCGACCAGCAATGGGGCGTGTTCCGGGAACGGCGGCTGATGGTCGACGCCACTCGCAAAAGCGCCGCTGGTGCGGCCGCGGAATAGGCCGGGCTCGAAGCAGGTTAGATCAGCCCCGACATATCGGAAAAGGCCATCGCCTTGCGCAGTACCTCGGCGAAGCGCTCGCCGGCCGCGTCGCGCGGGCCGCTATTGTCGATCGAGGTGACGCCAGGGCCGGACAGAGTGACATTGGCGCTTCGCGCCAGCCGCGCCAGCACTTCGCCGCGTGACTCGCGGCCGCGCATCGCCAGCCGCTCGGCCAGCACTTCAGGCGAGGCGGTGATCTCGACGATGGCCAGATTGGCATAGCGCTCGCGCAGCGTCGGGATAATCGCGCGCGACACATTCGCAACCGCGACACGGCCATTGGCGACGGACCAGTCGACATCGACGGGGATGCCATAGCGCAAGCCGTGCGCCTCCCAGGAAATGGCGAAGGCGCCATCGGCTTCGGCTTCCACGAAAGCGGCCTCGGCCAGCGTGTCGTGATCCTCGCTGGCGGCATCGCTCGGCCTGGTGATGACCCGGCGGACGAACTCCAGCCGGGTCTCGTCAGTGAAGCAGGCGCGGGCAAAGCCGATCACCGTGTCCTTGCCGGCGCCGCTTGGGCCGACGACGGCGACGAAGACGCCATCGCGGATCGGAAACGTCTCGGCCGACAATTCACGCTCGATCGATGCCGAGACCATCATGCGACGCGGCGTCCTTGGCGCCAGACGGTGCGTACAACCGGGACATGGTCGTCGACGCGCACGCGCACGAGGTCGGCGCGGCGGCCCTGCTCGATGACGCCGCGGTCGGTCAGGCCAATCGCCTCGGCCGGGTTTTTTGAGACCATGGCGACCGCCTGCGGCAGGGAAATGCCGTCGACGACGTCGCCGAGGAAGAACGCCGACTGGATAAGGCTGAAGGGGATATAGTCGGACGACAAGATGTCGAGCAGGCCGTCGCTGGCCAGCGTGCGGGCCGAGACATTGCCCGAATGCGATGCGCCGCGCATGACGTTGGGCGCACCCATCAGCACGCCAAGCCCAGCCTCTTTCGAGGCCCTCGCGGCTTCCTCCGTGGTGGGGAATTCGGCGACGCGCACGCCCTGTTCGATCGCCTCGCCGACATGGCCAAGCGTGGCGTCGTCGTGGCTTGCCAGCACGATGCCGCGCTCGTGGCAGGCGGCGGCGATCACTGCCCGGTTCGGTACCGAATTGCGCGCCGATTCCGCCATGCGTTTTTCGCAGAACAGTTTGAAGTCACGATCGGTCAGCTTGAGCTTGCGCTGGTAATAATAGGCATAGGTCTCGAGATTGACGAACTGGCGCTGGCCAGGCGCATGGTCCATCAGTGATGCCAGCTTCACCCGTTCGTCGCCGTCGAAATTGGCAAACGCCTTGAGGCAGTCCGGCGCCGAAACCTCGCAGCGCAGATGGATGAAGTGGTCGGCCCGCAGACGATCCTGCTGTACGCTGTCCTCGATCGCATCGGCCAGCTTGCGGATGTCGGCGGATGTCAGGTCGGCGTCCTCGTCCATGCCGACACGCAAGGCGTCGAGCACGGTGGTGATGCCCGCGGTCGCCACTTGCGCGTCATGGGCGAGCACGGCGGCGATCGGATTCCAGCGCACCTTGGGCCGCGGCGCGTAATGGCCTTCGAGGTGGTCCGTATGGAGCTCGACCAGCCCGGGAATGATGTAGTCGCCGCCCATATCCTCGCCGGCCATGCTCCCATTAGTCTGGCTGGCGCCGGCGTCGATACCGGCGATAAAGCCGTCGCGCAGCACCAGCGAACCCTCGACGATCTCGTCGGCAAGCACGATGCGGGCGTTGTGGAGAACAGTCTCGGCGGTCATTTCAGGCAGCCCTTGGTTATTCCGGCTGGGGTTATTCCGGCTGGGTGTCAGGCAGTTTTTCTGGCCGGGCGGCGCCCGAGCGCATGATGCGAAAGCACCATGAACGGTGCGCCCGGTTCGGTTTCGACGAACAACGTCAGCGCATCCACCAGCAGCGGCTGTTGCAGCACCTGCGCAAACAGACTGTCGATTGCTGCGCGCAAACGAGGGCTTTCCTGTGGCCCCGCTCGGCCGGACAGCGTCATGTGGAAGCGAAAGGTCTCGAATACATAGGGGTAGCCCCATTGGCAGAGATTGCGGAACTCGGCCGGCTTCAGCGAATCCGGGCTGCGCCGCTCGATTTCCGCCTCGGTCAACGGCGCACGAAACCGGTCGAAGCCGAGCACCACATCATCGGCGAAGCGGTTGAGCGCCGGCAGCGGGCCTTCCGGCACCAGTGCGAAGAAGCCATCGATCTGGCTGACGATGAGACGCGGGATGCTCACCGCCGGCGTCGCCTCGGCAAAATGGTCGAGTGCGGCGCGCAGCGAGGCGTCGGTTTCGCTGGCGGCCAGGCGGAAAGGGGCTTTCAGCGTCGCGTGAAAACCATAGCGGCGCGCCGAAGCTGTGTGGAAAGCAACCTCCGCCGCCGACAGGTCGGCCACCGCCTTTGCCGGCGTTGTCGCGCCGCCAAATGGGTCGCGGCCAAGCCAGTTGGCGGCGATCCGCGCCAGTGGCTCGTCCTGCCGGGGGGTGAAATAGAGGGCGTAGCGCATGAGGAAGTCCTCGTCAGTCCCTTGCCATAGGTGATTTCCATGACGGATTGACGAAGCTTTGACGGGTTTTCGAAGGCAAATCGAGCCTTCCGGTCTTTAGCCGACGTTTTTTCCGGGTTGGACCAACAGCTTTACCCGGAAGAGACGATCGATCAGGCCTTCATCAGCCATTCGTGCTCAGGCGCATTGTGGAATTTCCACGTCCGCTTCGGTCCGGCCATCACGTTAAGATAATAGAGGTCGTAGCCGTGGCAGGCAGCGCAGGGATGATAGCCCTTGGGAACCATCACGACATCGCCGTCCTCGATCGCCATCGCTTCGTCGAGCGCGCGATGGCCATTCTTGTCGGCGTCGGTGTAGACGCGCTGAAAGGCAAAGCCCTGCGGCGGGTTGAGACGGTGATAGTAGGTTTCCTCGAGATAGGATTCCTCAGGCAGATTGTCCTGGTCATGCTTGTGCGGCGGATAGCTCGACGTATGGCCGCCGGGTGTGATGACCTCGACCACCAGCAGCGAATCGGCCGGCTTGCCCTCCGGCAATATGTTGGTGACGTAGCGCGTGTTGGTGCCCTTGCCGCGCACCTCCTGGCCGAGATCGTTCGGCGCGATGACGCGAACCGGCAGGCCGCCGCCAAGGCCCGGCGCCGAGCAGACGGCGAGTTCCAGCTCGGTGTCCGCCGTCACCGACCAGTCGGATCCCTCAGGCACATAGACCGACCACGGCTTGCCCTCGAAGGGCGACATGCGCTCGCCGAGCAGGCCGAGCTCCTTGTCGCCGGCGGAAGCCGTGCCCTTGCCGGTGACGAACACCAGGCAGACTTCGCGATCATCGGTTTTTCCGGAAGCGCTCTCGCCGGGCTTCAGCCGATGCAGGTCGAAACCGACATAGGTCCAGCTGGCGTTCTCCGGCGTCACATGGGCAACGCGGCCATGGCCCTTATTGGCTTTGACGAGCAGCTTCGACATTGTGTCTCTCCTATCGCAAATCTTCGAGAATTGGCCGAAGTCTCCCAACTTCGTCATCCTAGGGCGTAGCAGGAGCGAAGCTCCGTCGCGGAGACCCTAGGATCCATGCCGTAACCTCAGTCCAAGAGCGCAGCGGAACGGAATTCTGCACCGCGGCGGCTGTTTTGATGTCGCGGCATGGATCCCGGGGTCTGCGCTGCGTCGCTTCGCTCCTTACTCCGCCCCAGGATGACGAAGCGAGAAGCGCCGCAAGCTAATCGCCAACGCATGCGATCAGTCACTCCTTCGGTTCGGCCTCGGCCTTGCCCTCGTCGGCCGGCTTATAGAGGTAAAAAAACTGCCAGACGGCGTAGCCGGCGAAACCAAGCGCGATGACGCCCCAGAACGGCGTGCCGGTGGCGAACTCGATGATCGACCAGATGACGCAGACCGCGACGACGGCGACACGCCGCCACAAAGGCCGGAAGAAGGGGTGTTCGTAATCTTTCATCGGGCCAATCTACAGCAATCGGCTTCGCCGGGAACCCATCGCATCAGGCCTCCCTTGATCAGAAATTTGGAAAGCCTTGCGTTTCGACCGTGTAGCCGGCGGCGGTCATGACGCGCATCAATTCCTTGTAGCCGACCTGCGCCATCCTGAGCGGCGGGTTCTTCTTCGGATCCTGCTCGGCCTCGACCACGAACCAGCCCTCATAGCCATGGTCGGCAAAGCGCTGCACGATGGCGCCGAAATCCAGCGAGCCGTCGCCCGGTACCGTGAAGGCACCCAGCGCCACCGCGTCGAGGAAGGACTGTTTCGTGCGGTCGAGTTTCTCGATCACGCCCATGCGCACGTCCTTCACATGAACATGGCTGATGCGCTTATGATGGTTGTCGATGGCGCGCAGCACGTCGCCGCCGGCGAATGCCAGATGGCCTGCATCGAGCAGCAATGGAATGCCTTCGCCCGAATAGCGCATGAAGGCATCGAGCTCCGGCTCGGTCTCGACCACCGCCGCCATGTGGTGGTGGTAGGACAGCGGCATGCCTTGCTCGCCGCACCATTCGCCGAATTCGGTGAGGCGCTTCGCATAGGCCTTCATCTCGTCGTCCGACAGCTTCGGCTTGGTGGCCAGCGGTTTGGAGCGGTCGCCCTGGATCGAGCGGCCGACCTCGCCATAGACGATGCAAGGCGCGTTCACCGCCTTGAACAGGTCGATCATCGGCTGGATGCGATCCTTATTGTCAGCCATCCCCCCATCGACCAGCGTGCCGGAGAACCAGCCGCCGCACAGCGTCACGTCTGCTGCCTTGAGGATCGGCAGCATGACATCGGGGTCGTTGGGAAAACGCCGGCCCATTTCCATGCCGGTGAAGCCGGCCGAACGCGACTGGCGCAAGCACTCCTCCAGCGACACGTCATCGCTGAGTTCCGCGAGATCGTCGTTCCACCACGCAATGGGGGACATGCCCAGTTTGGCTTTCAAGTCGTCACTCCAGTTTCAGTTCGTATTCACTCTCCCCCTTGTGGGGGTCCGAAGGACGGGCGAGACCCGTGGCTCGCCCCGGCAAGTCGCTGCGAAGCAGCGGGTGGGGGTGCGGCGCCGGACCTCACCCGGACCTTCGGTCCGACCTCCCCACAAGGCGGAGGTAGGGGCTTGGCCGCGTTACATCAATCGCCGATTGTCTGCATCTGCCGCTTCTCATCATAGGCTTTGCGCGCCGCGTTAACCTGCGGCCGCGCCGATACTTCCGGCACCGCCACATCCCACCAGTGACCGCCGGCATCGGTGGAAACCAGCGGGTCGGTGTCGATGACAAGCACCGTGGTGCGGTTGTTCTTCGTGGATTTTTCCAGAGCGTTTTCCAATCCGGCGATCGACGGCACCTTTTCGGCAATCGCCCCCATGCTCGCCGCATGCGCGGCGAAGTCGATATCGGGCAGGACTTCGTGACGCGCGTCCTTCAGGAGGTTGTTGAAGTTGGCACTGCCGGTCGCCATCTGCAGCCGGTTGATGCACCCATAGCCCCTGTTGTCGAGCAGCACGATGGTCAGCTTCAGGCCGAGCATCACCGAGGTGGCGATCTCGGAATTCAGCATCAGATAGGAGCCGTCGCCGATCATGACGACGACCTCTTCGTCGGGCTTCGCCATCTTGGTGCCCAGCCCGCCGGCAATCTCGTAGCCCATGGTCGAGAAGCCGTATTCGGCGTGATAGGAGCCGGGCGCGCCAGCCTGCCACAATTTGTGCAACTCGCCCGGCAGACCGCCGGCGGCATGCAGCAGCGTGACGCCGGAGCCCATCGCGCGCTGCACGGCGCCGATCACCTGCGCATCCGACGGCAAGGCGGCATTGGTCGACGCTGTCACTTTTGCCGCCTCGGCTTGCCAGGCCTTCTTGCCGGTGGCCGCATTGTCGGTCCAGGTCGCCGGCGCCTTCCAGCCCTTCAGCGCCGCACCGAGTTCGGCCAGAACCTCGGCCGCATCTGCGACCAGCGGCAGCGCGCGGTGCTTGCCGGCGTCGAAGGGCTGCACGTTGAGCCCGATGATGGTCTTGCCCGAATTCTTGAACAGCGCCCATGAGCCAGTGGTGAAATCCTGCAGGCGCGTGCCGATGGCAAGCACGACGTCGGCTTCTTCGGCCAGCCGGTTGGCGGCGGAAGTGCCGGTGACGCCGACCGCCGCCATGTTGAGCGGATGGTCGTCCGGCAGCGAGGATTTGCCGCCTTGCGTCTCGCAGACCGGAATGCCGGCGCTCTCCACGAATTTCGCCAGCTCGTCGGAGGCTTGCGAATAGAGGACGCCGCCGCCGGCGATCACCAGCGGCTTTTTTGCTCCCTTCAGCGCCGCGACAGCAGCCGCAAGCTCGTGGCGGTCCGGCCGCGGCCGGCGCTGGTGCCAGACCCGCTCGGCAAAAAAGCTCTCGGGATAATCATAGGCCTCTGCCTGCACGTCCTGGCACAGCGACAGCGTCACCGGCCCGCACTCGGCCGGATCGGTCAGCACAGCCATGGCTCGGCCCAGCGCCGGAATGACCTGTTCCGGCCGGGTGATGCGGTCGAAATAGCGCGACACCGGACGGAAGCAGTCGTTGACCGTCGCCGTGCCGTCGGAAAAGTCCTCGGCCTGCTGCAGCACCGGATCTGGGATGCGGTTGGCGAAGACATCGCCGGGCAGAAACAGGACGGGCAACCTGTTTACATGGGCGAGCGCCGCGGCCGTCACCATGTTGAGCGCACCAGGACCGATTGAAGAGGTCGCGGCCATGAAGCGACAGCGGAAGTTGGCCTTGGCGTAGGCGATCGCAGCATGCGCCATCGCCTGCTCATTGTGGGCGCGGAAGGTTGGCAATTCGTCGCGCACCTGATAAAGCGCCTCGCCTATGCCGGCTACATTGCCGTGGCCGAAGATCGCCCAGACCCCGCCGAAGATCGGGACCTTGTTGCCGTCGATCTCGGTCATCTGCTTGCTGAGAAAACGGGTCAGCGCCTGCGCCATCGTCAGGCGGATTGTCTTGCTCATGGTGTCTCCTCCGCAGTCGTTGTGCCGCGCTTCTTATGCCGCTTTGCGGCCGCGCGCGGCAAGCCACGCTTCGGTCAACTGTTCGAAGCGCTGCGCCATGTCGGCGATAGCCTCTTCATCCGACATCTTGCCGGCCAGCCATTGTTCGGCAGCGTGGACGAAGATGGTGCGGCCGACGGCAAAACCCTTGACGATGGGCGCCTTGGCGGTGGCTGCGAAAGCCGCTTCCAGCTCGTCCTGCGGCGCTTCCAGCCCAAGCAGCACGACGCCGCGGCACCAGGGATCGTGCTTCAGGATGACGGCTTCGATCTTGGCCCAGGCGCCGCTCGACGCCTGCGGCTCGAGCTTCCACCAGTCCGGCTTGATGCCGAGCCCATAGAGTTCCTCCAGCGCGCGCGGGATCGTCGTGTCGTCGAGCTTGCCATGCTTGCCGGCAATGATCTCGATGAGAAGTTCTCTGCCTACTTTCCGCGCGCCTTCGAACAGCGCGCGCAGCTTCTGCTGCTGTTCTTCCTTCAAGGCTGCCGGATCGTCGGGATGATAGAAGCACAGGCACTTGATGCAGTGATCGACCGGCCATTCGGTGAGCTGCGAGCCGATGTCCTGCGAGAATTCGAAGCGCAGCGGCCGCGAGCCGGGCAGTTCGACCGGCCGGCCGAGCCAGGCGAAGGGATGGCGGGCGAATTCGAACATCGCCTTGCGGCCATGTTTCTCGTCGATCAGCATGCCATAGCCGTCGCGGCCGGCGGCGACCTTCGCTGCCGCCTTGACCGCCAGCACCTTGAATTCTTCGATCCGCGCCGGATTGGCGCCAGCTTTCGCCGCCACATCCTCGAGCTGCACACGGTGGTCGCAGGCGAGCGCCATCAGCGAGGGAATGTCGCGCCGGCGCGTCGTCGCCCAATGGATGTGGTTGATCGCCTCGTCCTTACGCAAGGCGAGATGCTTGCTGCCATTCTTGAGGAAGAACTGCAGCTCCTCGAAGGTCGGATATTCCGGCGCGCAGAGCAGCCGCGACACGGCGAAGGCGCCGCAGGCATTGGCCCAGGTCGCGGCCGTCGCATGGTCTTCGCCACCCAGCCAGCCGCGCAGGAAGCCGGACATGAACGCGTCGCCGGCGCCGAGCACATTGTAGATCTCGATCGGAAAGCCCTTGCCGACGATGCCGTCCTCGAGATCGTCGCTGATCGGTCCGTCATAGACGATGCAGCCCATGGCGCCACGCTTCAAGACGATGGTGGCGGACGACAGCGAGCGGATCGTCTTCAGCGCGCTCAGGCAGTCGTCGGCGCCCGACGCGATCATGATCTCTTCCTCGGTGCCGACGATGAGGTCGCAATCGGGCAGCACTGTCTTCAACTGGGCCGAGACACGGTCCGATTTGACATAGCGCTCGAAGCCTTCGGCATGACCGGCAAGACCCCAGAGATTGGGCCGATAGTCGATGTCGAACACCACCTTGCCGCCCTTGGCCTTCATGATGCGGATCGCCTTGCGCTGCGCGGCGTCGCTGTTGGGCCGGGAAAAATGCGTGCCGGTGACGACGATTGACCGGGCCGAGGTGATGAAGGCCTCGTCGATGTCTTCCGGCGCCAGCGCCATGTCGGCGCAGTCCGAGCGGTAGAAGATCATCGGTGAAACGCCTTCATCCTCGACCGACAGCAGCACCAAAGCGGTCAGCCGCTCCTTGTCAGTCTTCAGCCCGTCGACATTGACGCCTTCACGCGTCAGCTGTTCGCGGATGAAGCGGCCCATCTGCTCGTCGCCGACGCGGGTCAGCAGCGCAGAGCGCAGGCCGAGCCTGGCCGTGCCGACCGAAATGTTGGCCGGGCAGCCGCCGACCGACTTGGCGAAGGAGGTGATGTCCTCCAGCCGCGAGCCGATCTGCTGGCCGTAAAGGTCGACGGAAGCGCGACCGATGGTGATGACGTCGAGCGGCGCCTGTTTCGCGTCCACGGCTTCGCTCATTGGAACCTCCCGTCGGCCTTGTTGTTTTGGGGTACACGCGCGAGCGGCAGCGTGGCGCCGGGAATATGAAATAATAATTCCAATCCATAGTCAATATGGAATGAGCATTCCTTCGGTGAAAAGTACTACTAGGCGTCGCATGCGGGAAGAGAATTTGGCTGGTCTGCCCCGTTCACCACGGAAGCGGGCCATCGTCGTTGAAGTATCCGGCGTTCGGACCATCGGCGTCCAAGGTCGCCAGGCGTATGACGATCTCGGCCGCCTGCTGCACGGTGCGGTGACCCCTAAATCCATTCAGGTCGGTGGCGGTATAGCCGGGCGCCGCTGCATTGACCTTAATGCCTTGTGGCGCAAGTTCGCGGGCGAAGGCGACGGTGATGGCATTCAGGGCCGTCTTGGAACTGCCATAACCCATCAGGTTGACCGATTGGTTCGGCGTGCCGGAATCGAGCGCGCGCCCGATGGATCCCGTGGAACTGCTCACCATCACAATGCGGGCGGCCGGCGCCGCAAGCAGCAGCGGCAGAAAGGCTTGGGTCACGCGGATCGGTCCGAAGACATTAACGTCGTAGGTGGCCCTGACATCGGCAAGATGCTGCTGGCTCGGCGGCAGCTCGTAGTTGATGGCGATCCCTGCATTGTTCACCAGCACGTCGAGACAAGGGCTTTCCGCCCTGACAGTCTGGGCTGCAGCCGCCACGCTTTCGTCCTGTGTGACATCCAGCTCAAGCCATTGCACGTCCAGACCTTCGGCGCGCAATTCCTGCGCTGCCGCCATGCCACGCTCGGCATTCCTGGCGCCAAGCCACACCTTGAAGCCCATCGTCGCCAGCCGTCGGGCGATTTCGTGGCCGATGCCCTTGTTGGCACCCGTCACCACAGCGGTTTTCGATCTCGTCATTTGGGTTCTCCATCTCTTCCTGTCGAAGACCAAGAGATGACGCCCTGCAGGAAACGCCGCGCGCCGAAAACTCTCCGGCTCTTGCCTAATCCTCTCATATGGGTTGCGCGGCCCCTGTGGATGCGCGAAGCTGACATCATGAGCGAGGCGTTGCAGGAGCTGATCGAAATCGCCGGCCGTCATGCGCGCGGGCGACGAACGACAACGGCGATCCCCCGCGTTTCGATCGGCCGCAGCGAAGTCGCCACGGCGCCAATGGCGGGGTATGGGGGTCGGGAATCCTGTTTGTGCTGCAGGGCGCGAAAACGGTTCTGATCGGAGACCGGACCCTTCGCTACAGTCCCGCCAGCTATTTCATCTACACTGTCGACACACCCACCATCAGCCAGTTGGTCGAAGCGAGCGCCAAACATCCTTACCTGGCAATCGGCTTCGCCCTCGACCTGCAGGCCGTCGCCGCCCTCCTCGTCGAGCACGAGCCGGCGCTCGGCGGCGACAGTTTCTCCACCTCGCCCGTCAATGAGGACCTGCTCGACGCATTGCGGCGAATGATGCGGCTGCTCGACCGGCCAGGGGAGATTCCCGTGCTGTCGGCCATGCTCGAACGCGAGATGCTGTTTCGGCTGTTGCAAGGCCCCCAGGGCGCAAAGCTTCGCCAGCTTGCGCGCGCCGACGGCCATCTGTCCCGGATTGGCCAGGCGATCGCCTGGATCCGCGCACATTGCCATCAGCCGGTCCGGGTCAGCGATCTGGCCGAAATCGCCCATATGAGCAACGCTGCATTCTACCGCCACTTCAAGGCGGCGACGGCCATGAGCCCGATCCAGTATCAGAAACAGATCCGGCTGCTGGAGGCGCGCCAACTGCTGGCTGCCCAGCCAGGCAATGTTGCAAGCATCGCCTTCGCCGTCGGCTACGAGAGTGCTTCCCAGTTCAGCCGGGAGTATGCCCGCCAGTTCGGCTCGCCGCCTGCGCGCGACGCAGCCCGGCTTTTGGCGGCAGGCGAGGCGACTGTAGAGGTCCTCTAACCTTTGCGCTTGCGGCCCGTGTCGCGTCGCTTCTCGCCGACGCCGACAGTCAGCGCCATGGCCAGCGCCATCGTTGCCGATAGCGAGCGGAAGCCAGCGAAATCGGCCTCGGCAACCTCAAACCAGACCTTGGCGAACTGGGCGAGCGGCGAAAACGAGCTGTCGGTGATGGCGACGATCGGCACGCCCTGTTCCGAAATGCTGCGCGCCTCTTCGATGGTGGCCGGCGCATAGGGCGAGAACGAGATGGCGATGACGGCGTCCGCCGGCGTGGCGAAGGCGATCATCTCGGCATTCAGGCCGGCGGCTGATTCGATCAGCTGGTTGCGGATCTTGAGCTTGCCCAGCGCATAGGCGATGTAGGACGCCACCGGATAGGAGCGGCGCTTGGCCAGCACATAGATGGTCTCGGCCTTCGCCAGCAACGAAATCGCATCTTCCAGATGCGTGTCGTCCAGCGTGCGCGAGATGTCGTTGAGCGAGGTGCTGGCGGCGGCGACGAAGCCGTCGAAGATCGCCCGGTGGCCGGCGGCGCCCTCGGCCTTGGCGCGCAAGGCTTGCAGCCTTTCGTCGTAGGATGAATTGCGCTCGCGCAGCCGCTCGCGAAAAACCTGCTGCAGGCTGGTGAACCCGTCGAAGCCAAGCTGCTGGGCAAAGCGGATCAAGGTCGAAGGTTGCACGCCCGCCGAAGCGGCGATGCTTGCGGCGGTGCCGAAGGCGATGTCGTCGGGATTGTCGAGCGCGTAGGCGGCGATCTGGGCGATGCGCTTCGGCAGGCTTTCGCGCCGATCGAGGATCGTTGCGCGCAGCGTCTCGAAGTCGCGAGGTACCCGTTCGTCCATCGTCGCTCTGTCCAAGCTCATGCGTGAAGCGTCCCTCTGTGCATCATCATAGCGAGGCTGCGCAAGAACACCATAAAAAATGAGGCAGACATTCCATTCCAAGAGAAAATGGATTAATTCATCCACGCAACGCTTCAGGCAGTGGAGGAACGGGAAATGGTCGGCGTCGGTCTCATCGGCACGGGTTTCATGGGCAAATGTCACGCCATCGCATGGAGTGCTGTCGCTGCCGTCTTTCCCGATGTCGCCAAGCCACGGCTCGTGCATCTCGGCGAGGTCAATGAGGAGCTTGCCAGGCGCAAGGCAGGCGAGTTCGGCTTCGCCAAGGCGTCCGGTGACTGGCGCGCCGTCGTCAACGACCCGGAGGTAGATGTCGTCTCGCTGACCACGCCCAACCAGTTCCATCCGGAAATGGCCATCGCCATCCTCGAGGCCGGCAAGCATCTGTGGTGCGAAAAGCCGATGGCGCCAAGCTTTGCCGAGGCTGAAGCCATGGCGGCGGCGGCGAAAAAGTCCGGCAAGGTTGCCGCGCTCGGCTACAACTACATCCAGAGCCCGGCGATCCGTCATATCGGCGCGCTGCTCGATGAGAAGATCATCGGCGAGGTCAACCATCTGCGCATCGAGATGGATGAGGATTTCATGGCCGATCCCGAAGCGCTGTTCTTCTGGAAGCACGAGGCGGCCTCCGGCTATGGCGCGCTCGACGATTTCGCCGTGCACCCGCTGTCGCTGGTCAGTGTACTGTTCGGCCGCGTCGCCAGCGTTATCTGCGACATGGCCAAACCCTATGCCGACCGCAAGGTGGCTAGCGGCGGCCGTCGCGCGGTGGAAACCTATGATATCGCCAGCGTGCTGATGCATCTGGAGAACGGCATTGCCGGAACGCTGCTGGTCAACCGCTCGGCCTGGGGCCGCAAGGGCCGCATTGCCATCCAGATATTCGGCTCCAAGGGGTCGATCCTGTTCGACCAGGAACGATCGAACGAATTCCAGCTCTATCTCACCGCCGATCGGCCGACCGAACAGGGCTATCGCACCATCCTGGTGGCGCCGCACCACAAGCCCTATGACCTCTTCGTGCCGGCGCCGGGCCATGGCCTCGGCTTCAACGATCTCAAGATCATCGAATGCCACGAATTGCTGACGCGCCTTGCCGGCAATCCGGCGCGGCTCATCGAGTTTGCCGAAGGGCTGGAGATCGAGCGCACGGTGCACGCAATGGCACGCTCCTTCGAGGAAAAGCGCTGGGTAGATGTAAGGTAGAGCCATGTAGTTCGTCGAGACGGGGAAGGTTACTGACTCTCGGCAGGCAAGATTTCACCATTCATTTGGTGAGCCGTCGCAGACATTCGCGATTGGACGAAGCCCCCCTGACGCTTCGTCATCCTATGGTCTGCGCCGCGTCGAGTTGTGTGCGTCAAGTTCTGCAGAAATGGCGTGGCGGTAGCTGTGACGTCGGCGTGTCCGCCGCGCAGCTCCCGTGTTTAGCGGAGCGGCGGACACATGACGATGCTCAGGCGGCCAATGCCCTCAGGCTCTCCTTCTTGTGCTCACGCAGATGATCCATGTTGAGATAGCGGGTCGCCTCGAGCCAGTTCTCGTGGATCTCGA